>NZ_SMMB01000409.1 GCF_009711365.1 Xanthovirga aplysinae
GACAGTAACTTGTTAATGGAAGATGCTGGAAATAAATACTATATCGCAAGAAAGTAAATGGTGAAAAGTTAATTTGAGGTTCAAAAAGGAAAGGTAGTAAATTTAATAAGATTAGGTTTTAGCCGACTCATAAAGGAGTCGGCTATTTTTTTAAAACTAGGCCCTTACAACATTAAGCAAATGCAAACAGTTATTGGCTCCTCCTCCAAGAGGATAATTCTGCCCGTTTACCTCCTGGTAAAATTCAACCATTAAAAAGGTAAAGTTTGTATCAGCAGTCACTAAATTTGGTTCAGGAGTAACAAGATTTAATGCCTCCTCAACATTTGTAATAGGCTTAATTCCACTTTCGGCTACAGTTAAACCTTGCACTCCGGACCCATCAAAGAAAAGGCCCATAGCCGCATAAGTGATTTGGTAATGCGTTGCCCCTGTCGGAGCCTTTAAATCCTGCTGCGCATTGAGATTGATAACACAACTGGCCTCCGGTGTATTTAAGTCCACTGTTTCAGTAACCTCTGCAAACAGTACATTAGCCAATCCTACGTTCTTATTGAACTCAAAACCTTTCAACAGTAGTTGATCCCCTTTTTCAACACTCCTTTCACCCCGGACATTTTCTGTATCCGTCTTTATAACCTCCATCAACTTGGCAGTCAAACTACTAGTCACCCTGCTGTCTGATGCCTTTTCCAACAAAGTCCGTAAAGCATCCCTAATCATCTTCCCATCCTGCCCAGCCCTGCCAAACTCACTCATGTTCTCCCGGGTCCTCGCAAAGTTGGGGTCATTCTTAATACGGTTTCCGTCCACACCTCCTTTGCTCCTTACAAAGTGCTCTCCTTGGGACTGATAAAAAGTCAAATCCCCGATTGTACCATTAATCTTAAAAGTTCCTACCTGTCTTGCCATGATTAAAATATTTTAGGTTAAACATAGGACCAACCACCCCTTCTAAACCTATGACTTTCTTCTCCTTTTTATCCAGCCACGTACAAATTGCAACCCCAAAGAAACAAGAAAGCTTACCACAGCCCCAACCGCAGCCAGGAACACCGTCCGGCTGACATCAGCCAGGGGAATATTCCCTAAAAGGGTTAGGAAAGTTCCCCCTAACGTTCCGGCTAAAGTCGTTCCATCTGTTGAGCTCTGCATCCCCATAAGTTCAAAGGTTTTAATGGTCCTTTTAGCTTCAATAAACCCAGGCGGCCCCAAAACACCAAATTCTCCCTTCCATCCCTGCCGATTCCGCCATTTTTTGCCAGTACAGCCGCCTTTTACCACCACAAATACTCCAATTTTCGTATATTGAGGTATCAACAAATATTTTGCTTTGAGTACCAAAATCTTGGAAGGAAGTAGGGCAGTTAATTTACGCTTACTCCATACATACTCCAAGGATAATCCATGGATAAGGCATTAAAACCATGAAATTGAAGCGCATCTGCATATACCCCAAAGACATTATGC
>NZ_SMMB01001001.1 GCF_009711365.1 Xanthovirga aplysinae
TTTTTAAGCTAAATGATGTTCAGGGAGATTTTCTTTCTTCACCCTTTTTTCAATTAAGAAGAGGCTTCTGTCGATTTCCCTCCTTAAGCCCTCATTTTCAATTTTCGCTTTTTCTTTTAACAGAAACTGTCTGCTTTCAGGAAAGGCACTCATGGCACGAAAAAGCTTCCATTTGATCAATTCATTTTTCCCACTTCTATTATGGCATTCTATCAAAATCTGAAAAACCTCCTTTTGATAGTTATAAAAACAAATGAATCCAACGGCGTCAATGACTTCACTTAATTGCCTATTATTATTCCCTTCCAACACACTGATCAATTTAGGAAGGGCCTTGGGCCCTATGTTTGCAAGTTTTCGACTAGCAATATCTCGTGGTAATGGATAGCTTGTCTTCTTAAAATCCTTTATAGGAACACTTTTGTGTTGATTACCTCCCACTTTTCCCAGAAGGTCAATTAATGGTTGTATGGATGCAGCTCCAAAAGAGGCTAAAGCCTTGCAAGTTTCTATTTTAGCATACAGCTTCTTCTCTTTCTTAAGAGCTTCAATTAAGAAATAAACTGCGTTTTCATTCTTAGAAGTACCTAATAACCTTGCACCAAGAATCCTTTCGTGGGGGGGGGGTACTTTGAAGTAACTTCACTTTTTCCTCAAATGAATAAGATTGAAAGTTAACTTCCATTCCACTATCTAGGAATCCCCTCCTTATTAATTGTTCCCGACTACTAGACATGGCAAAATTTTTAGGTATTCAAATTTAATAAATCAAAAAAGGAAGGATTCTCTCCCCAATACCAATGCATGTAAGAAGCAAGGATATTATCCTGATAAAAAACAGGCATGTCCACCACTTGCCCTTTGGCGTCCTTAACTTCTCCCGATTTCTGTATAGCCTTTAACTCTTCAAAATCCGAAAAATGAAATTCATGGCCTTTAAAAACCTGATTTTTAAGAGACACAGACCTGTAACCCAAATGTAATCTTTTGTCTTTCATAGATGTACGTAAAGGAAGTAAATCGCACATTGGAAAAACTTCTTCCTCATTTAATTCAAGTTCCTTTCCGATATACATCAACCCACCACATTCAGCAAGGATAGCCTTTCCCTTCTCATGATGATCAAGTATGGCCTTTCTCATTTCATGATTCCCTGCAAGCTGGTCCGCAAATTGTTCGGGATAACCACCCGGCAGATAGACCAAGTCGGCGTTAGGAAGATATTTATCTTTCAAGGGGCTAAAAAAACTTAGTTGTCCGATTTCTTCCAGGCACCTAAGGTTTTCTGCATAAGTGAAACAAAAAGCTTCATCCTTTGCCACAGCAATCTTAAGGGCACCCCTTTTGAGAACCTTCGGGCTTCCCAATCCAAACGTAGATTGGCTTACTTTCATCAATTGAGATAAATCAACATGTTTATCGATCAATTCAGCAGCTTTCTCAGCCAATTGATTAAAACGAACTAGTTTCTCATCCAAATGTAGCCCCAAATGCCGTGAAGGAGCTTTAAGGGCTTCACTAAATGGTAAATATCCCAAACAGTTGATACCAATATCTTCTGCGGCTTCCTTCAAAATTCGGTAGTGATTTTCTGAACCAACTTGATTAAAAATTACTCCTGCAAACTCTAAGTCAGGGTTGAATTCCTTGAAACCTTTTAATAAAGGAGCCACCGAATAGGCCGTCGCTTTGGCATTTACAACCAAAATAATGGGAAGGTTTAATACCTTTGCCAATTCAGCAGTAGATCCCTGATCTTTTACCGCCCCATCAAAAAGCCCCATCACCCCTTCCACCACCGCAATATCGGCTTCAACTAAATAATTTGCATAAACCTCTTTTAAATGGCTTTCGGCCATCATAAAAAGATCCAGATTTACACTTTGTTTCCCAGATACCTTTTTATGATAAATAGGGTCTATATAATCAGGTCCACATTTATAAGGTTGAACCCTGAAACCTTTTTTACTCAACGCCCTCAATAAACCACAAGTAACCATGGTTTTACCACTTCCACTGGAAGGAGCTGCTACTATTAATTGTGGTTTATACATACTGTATCTTTTCTCCGAAAAATTGTTAAACTATGCTCAAAGAACTCCCATGCTCCAATTATCCAAATCTTAGTTTGGAGCAAGCACTTTAAAAGCTCTTCTCGATTAATTTTACTTCAGAAGCTGTCTTGGCTCACCTGCTACCTTTTCTTTGCCTTGGTTGGTAAAGTCAGTTCATCATGGAACTCATCGGTAAAAAATAATGGCAAGGGAGTTCAAAATTTCCCCTCAGCTTTATCTAGTTTTACTTGTATAGCAATGCTACTTGGCAGTCTAATTCCAAAATTTGCGATGTTGTTCCACGGCTTCTTTGTTCAAAATGTTCCCTCGAACAATTGGTGGGTTTACAGCCCCCTCATATACCTTCTTATTAGGACACCTTAATCCCATTCCCTCAATGCGAATCCAATCTACTGAACAACCATAGACAACTTCCTTTATGCCCGCCCAATAAATTGCACCGGCACACATGGCGCAGGGCTCCGTAGAAGTATATAAAACAGCCTTGGATAAAGTTTTTTTATCCAGTTGCCTAGTGGCTATAGAGATTAACTTTAATTCTGCATGTAAAGTGACATCATGATCCGTATTAATGGAATTTTGAGCCTCTAACACAACCTTCCCGTCTACCACCAACAAAGCCCCATAGGGAAGATTTCCTCTATTTACAGCATCTTCAGCTAATTCAATGGCCCTTTTCATCCATTTTTCATCTGGCAAATTCATCTTTCCCCATTTACATTTTATCAATCTACTTTCTCAATAAACTAACACCTTTCATTTAGGAAATAGATCCAGAAACAGGCCTTTGAGCCTCTTCAAACTTCATTCCTGTTTTTTCTGCAAAGTCCCTTGACCAATATTGATTTCCCCTTGAAAAATCCAATAGTTTTTTCTGCCTATACTTTCTAAAATTTTTGTTAAAAAATGAGATAGCCGCTTCCCTTGGGTTTTGAGTCAAACCTGCATTAATCCTTCCGTCAGTAAAAAGAAATAAAGAAATAGCATTTGCATCATTTAAAGTTTGATTTCGCAAAAGGGCTTCGCCTCTTTGGAACAACTGCAAAAGATCCGTTTTTCCCCCTACTGGAAATTCTTTCATTTGATCAATTAACTGTTTTGTATTTCTGGTTTCAGGAATTATTTCAACCTTGTTCTCTGCCAGCCAAACCACTCCAAACTTTACTTTCCCATTTAATTTCTTTACTGATGCTTGCAAACAGCCCTTGATGTAACTAATCGTTTCCATTTTAGCCATTGAAGCAGAAGCATCTACCATAAACATTATCAATGGATAAGATTGAGAAGCCTTTGTCTTATACATCAACTTTTTTTCCTCCAATAAAAGGTGCTGACGAATGGTAGCAATCAAGTCTATCTCTTTCTTTGATTCAAAATTTCCCGATGGTAAAGGAAAACTATTTTTCAAAAGAGTCCCTTCTACTTTTTGCCTTACAGGTTTAATTTTCAGACCTGCGGCCTTTAATACAGGTGGAATCTTCTTTGATTCTGACCTGGTAAAAAATTCATCTTTCTTTAAACTACCGTGTGATCCTCCTTAGGAGCAGGAACTTCTTCCTGTTGTTGTCTGCTAGATGGTGGAGTGCTACTTCTTTTTCTAATCACCATGGCCTCAACAGTATTGATATCCAATAATTCTACATGTTTTCTTCCTTTCCAGGCCGCGTGGGCTGTGGCAGCACGATACCAAACCAAATCACCTCTTAGCCCCTCCATATTTAAATCAAGGCAACGCTTAACCACTTCTTTTTTTAATTCCGAAGGAAAGAACACTTCAGGAAGAGCCTGGCGTGCAAAATCAATTTGCCTTTTTACTGATTTTTCATTCTCCTGAAATTGAGCATAAAACTTCATAGGGTCCTGGTCAAAAAGGAAACGATGTTCCAAAGCCTGCATCCTCGTTTCTACTTCCCTTAAAGTTCCCACCTCCACAAATAAACCGAAACGATCGGTAAGCTGGGGACGCAATTCTCCTTCCTCAGGATTCATTGTTCCTACCAGTATAAATTGACTGTCCAGCCATTGAGAAATATTATCTCTTTCAAGGTAATAGCCTTTTGCAGAGGCTGCATCTAAAAGGCTATCCATCAAATAATCAGATAAAAGATTTACCTCATCAATATAAAGCATTCCCCCATGCGCCTGGGCCATTAATCCTTTAGAAACTACCGCTTTCCTTTCATTGAGCAATAGCTCCAGATCAACACTTCCTAAAACCCTGTCAGGAGTAGCCCCATTTGGGAGGTTTACAAAGGGAAAAGAAGGTTGTTTATCTCCTTCCCCATTTACTAAGGAGGCTAAGGAACGTACCGTAGTTGATTTTCCTGTCCCTTTATCTCCGTAGATTAACACTCCACTTATTAGTGGATCTATTACATTAAGCAGTAAAGCGAGTTTAAGTTCCTCCTGCCCTACAATAGCTGAAAAGGGAAATTGAATGCTTTTCATTAATTCTTTTTCTTTCTCTTATACAAAAAAAGCTGCCATTTTTCCTCAGCCACTCCTTCCTGATCCATTTCAGCCCGAGCCAAAATAAAAAAGAGATCAGAAAGACGATTAAGGTATGCTGCAATATATTCCTCTACACAATCTGGGTCTTCATACATCAAGGTAACCAAACGACGCTCCCCCCTTCTAATTTGTGTTCTAGCTACATGGCACAAGGCAGATATTTCATTCCCTCCCGGCAGCAAAAAGTAATCAGAAGGTGAACTCATTTTACTTTCCAGTTCGTCTATCCATTGCTCACAAAACTCTGCCCCATCAATAGGCTTGGGGTTTTTATTTTCCTTTTTGGAATCTGATGGCCTTGCCAAATGAGACATCATATCCATAAGGTCTTTTTGAATACGATGTAAATTGGGTTGCCAGCTGTGTTCCGCGTCTAATTTTGCCCTAAGCAACCCGATGGTACTATTAGCCTCATCTAGCACCCCATTACATTCGATACGGGCAGAGTCTTTTCGTTCCCTTTTTCCCCCGAATACGCCTGTTGTGCCTTTATCCCCTTTTCTTGTGTAAATTTTCATATTTTTAGTGATAATAATTGGAAAGCTGCTTTCTAAAACAACCTATTTGAGAATTTAAACCTAAAAAACTATCGAGAAGAATAACTTGTACCCCCAGCCATAATAATAGGTTAGACGGTTGCATCAGCGCCCCATTTATCAAGCATTTTTTCGTCCAATTCCTCCCCAATGAAGACTATCTGAGATTGTCTAGTTTCGCTTTCTTTCCATTTGCGGTCGAAATAATGCTCAAAGCGTTTGCCAACTCCTTGCAATACCATTCGCATGGGCTTCCCTGGGATGTTCAAAACCCCTTTTACCCGAAAAATATTATGCTCTTCCATTAGGTCTTTAATTTCCTCAATAAACACCTTTGGATCAGGAGTATTTTCCTGTCTAAGCAACACCGAATTAAGAGCATCATCGTGTTCATGGTCATGAGGGTGATCGTGATCATGATGGTGGTGGGCCTCATGGTGACTTTTACGGTTTTCAATATCTAATTCGGATGCAGCCTGAACCCCCAACATAACCTCTATAGAAACATGACCTTTATCCGCATCAACCATTTTCACATGCTTAGGTAACCTACCTCTGATAATCTCTTTTACCTCAGTAAAGCGACTTTCATCTACCAAATCCCTTTTGGTCATAATAACCAAATCAGCACAGTTAAGCTGATCCTCAAACAGCTCTTCAATACTGGTTTCATGATCGATGGTATCATCAGCAGCTCTTTGGGCCTGTACCCTTGCACGGTCACAAATTTCACCTGTTGCCTGCCCCACCGCATCTACAACAGTAACAACAGCATCTATGGTAATATGAGGCTTCAATTCTGGCCAATTAACGGCACGTACTAAGGGTTGGGGTAATGCTAGCCCGGAAGTTTCGATAATAATATGATCAATATCTTCTTTTCTTTCCATGAGCTTAATCATGGTAGGTAGAAACTCTTCCTGAACTGTGCAGCAAAGACAACCGTTGCTCAATTCTAGTATATCTTCATCTTCACAACCGCAACCACCGGATCGTAACAGATCACCATCTAAACCAAACTCTCCGAACTCATTGATGATAAAGGCTAAACGTTTTCCATTGGCCTGCTTTGCCAAATGATGAATCAAAGTTGTTTTTCCGGACCCCAGGAAACCGGTAACTACAGTAACAGGAATTTTTTTGGTATGCATAGTTGAATAAATTAAAATCTAGTTAATAATTATTATGAAGTTGCAAAAAGCACTATTTTTTCACCAAAGGTTCCATCATTACTTTGGCAGACATCAAAAATTGAGCTCATGAGAACCAATTTAATTCTTGAAATCAAATAGACGAATTATCTGATAAAATCTTTAGGAAAAGAAAAACACACTAAATTTAAA
>NZ_SMMB01000333.1 GCF_009711365.1 Xanthovirga aplysinae
CGGCTATGATTTCATACATATTGTTAGCAAACGTTTATAGATTTTCAATTTGATATTTATACGTTCTAGTTTCCTTTTCTCCAGTTTCGTAATTATTCATTTCTTCTTTTTCCATTAGTCCTAATTCATTATAAGTGTATTTCATTTCTGCAACTTTCTTGAATTTTTTGGAGACAGGGACAATTAGTTCCCCCTTGAATTTCGTCTTGTATACAGTTATGCTTGTCAAATATCCTTCTTCATATTGATTATGCCTTACATTTAGGGTTCCCTTTCGTTCTGAATAACTATACTCAGTTTCTCCCGCTTCATTTTTAGTCTCAGCGAATCGATAAAAAAATGCTATCTGTCCATTTCTGTAATGGTTGATAGTTGAAATCTGACTTTTTGAATCGAGATATTCATAAACGTTTTCTCTGTTTATTTCACCCTTTGAGTTGACAACAGTTTTCTTAATTTCTCTCAGTTCAACATCGTACTTTGTTGTGGTGGATAATGTGTCTTTGTGCATTTTACTGTATTCAACATACTTAATAGGATTTCTATTCTGGTCTAAATGTTCTCTGTTTAGAAAAATCCTGTCAGAGGAGTTCATAACAGCTACTTCTGACGAATTCATCAAGTCCGAGAATGTTCTAAGTCTTTCAATATCTGCGTAGGCATTCGTATTTTGTTTGCCTTCATCAGGGTAACTTCTTTGATATGAATGTTTAGTGCTACTGTCATCAGAATACTCATATTCATATATGTTGTGTCCTGCATTCGAGTTAAATGCATATCGCTTTACAGTTTTTCCAGATTCATCATATTCAAAGGCATATATAAATCTATGCGGCTCTGTCCAATTGAAAAATGGGGGGATATCACCTTGAATATACTGGAATACTTGTCGTCCAGTCTCGTCGAACTCTTCCACTTTTGTAGTTTCCCCATCTCTTGTTTGAATAATTCGGTAGGGGTTATTTGGAGGCTTCTTTAGTTCAAATGAGATATTGTTAAATGCGAATTGACCAAAGGAGTTAAGGCTCAATCCAATTAATAGAAATGCCAGAATTATTGACCTCATACTTTGCGACTTGCTCATGTTTGCTAACAACCGTGTAAACGGAATTCCGTTTATTTCGGATAAACCGAATTCCGTTTATTTAGTATATATCTTTTA
>NZ_SMMB01000563.1 GCF_009711365.1 Xanthovirga aplysinae
AAAAATTTATAGATAGTGGAAAAGCAGACAGCAACCCTTGAGCAAGCCCTGGAATTGGGTCTTTTAGAAGAAGAATTCGAACAGATAAAGCAAATTTTGGGCCGGACGCCAAATTTCACAGAAGTTTGCATTTATTCAGTGATGTGGTCGGAACACTGCTCTTATAAAAACTCTATAAAATGGTTAAAAACCTTGCCAAAGGATTCTCCAAGAATGTTGGCCAAAGCCGGAGAGGAAAATGCCGGATTAGTTGATATTGGAGAGGGATTAGCCTGTAGTTTCAAAATTGAATCCCATAATCACCCTTCAGCCCTTGAGCCTTACCAAGGAGCAGCAACAGGGGTGGGAGGTATAAATCGGGATATTTTCACTATGGGAGCAAGACCAATTGCCCAATTAAATTCCCTACGATTTGGAAACCTTAATCTGGATAAAACCAAATGGTTGGTTAAAGGGGTAGTAAAAGGCATTGGTGATTACGGTAATGCTTTTGGAATACCTACTGTAGGTGGAGAATTGCAATTTGACGAATGCTACAACATCAACCCTTTAGTAAATGCTTTTTCAGCAGGAATTGTTGAAACTGGAAAGGTAGCTTCAGCAATTTCTTATGGAGCCGGAAATCCAGTATTTATTGTTGGTTCTGCTACCGGGAAAGATGGAATTCATGGTGCTGCATTTGCCTCTAAAGACATTACGGAAGACTCCATTGAGGACCTACCTTCGGTACAAGTTGGAGACCCTTTCCAGGAAAAACTTCTCTTAGAAGCCTCATTGGAGGTAATTGCAACGGGAGATGTTATTGGTATGCAGGATATGGGTGCTGCCGGAATTATCTGCTCCTCTTCTGAAATGAGTGAAAAAGGTGGGCATGGAATGGATATTTGGCTGGATAAAGTGCCTAGTCGACAAAAGAACATGAAGGATTGGGAACTTTTATTATCCGAATCACAGGAGCGTATGCTTGTTGTAGTGAAAAAAGGAGAAGAGGAAGGAATAAAAGCTATTTTCGACAAATGGGATTTGAATTGTGCCCAAATTGGTGTAGTAACTGAAGGTGGTCAATTAAAATTCTATATGAAGGATGAATTAGTAGCAGATGTTCCAGCCGAATCCCTAGTACTTGGAGGTGGTGCTCCCCAATATGAGCGAGAATACAGTGAACCTGCTTACTATCAGGAATACAAAAAGTTCTCTATTGACTCAGTAGAAGAGCCTGAAAATTACAAAGAAGTAGCTGAATTCCTATTGGGTCATCCTAATATTGCTTCCAAAAAATGGGTAGCCGAACAATACGATTCCATGGTGGGTGCTATGAACACCAGCACCAATGAACCTGCCGATGCTGCAGTAGTCCGTGTAAAAGGTACCGATAAAGCCATCAACATTACAGTGGATTGTAACTCCAGATATGTGAATGCCGACCCTGAAGAAGGATGTGCCATTGCTGTAGCGGAATCCGCACGAAATATTGTTTGTTCTGGAGGAGAACCTGTAGCTATCACCAACTGCCTAAACTTCGGTAATCCTTACAACCCTGAAGTTTACTGGCAATTCGTAGGTGCCATCAAGGGAATGAGTAAGGCTTGTGAAAAGTTTGGTACTCCTGTTACTGGTGGTAATGTTAGTTTCTACAACCAATCATCTGATGAAGGACCTGTATTCCCCACACCAACTATTGGTATGTTGGGTTTAATGGAAGACTATAAAGAAAAAATGACCCTCAACTTCAAAGATGAAGAGGATCTCATTTATTTAGTGGGAGAAGCAAAGAACTGTATCTCAAGCTCAGAATATCTTTATTCCTATCAGGAGGTAAAAGCCTCACCTTCCCCTTCTTTCGATTTAAATGAAGAATACAAAGTTCAGCAAGGAATCAAGGCTTTAATCCAGGAAAAAGTGATTGAGTCGGCCCATGACGTAGCGGATGGAGGACTTTTTATTACTTTGGCCGAGTCGGCAATGGCAGCAGGAAAAGGATTTGACATTAATACCAATGGAAACTTTCGAAAAGACGCTTTCTTATTTGGTGAAAGCCAAAGCAGAGTAGTGGTTAGTGTTAAAGAAGAACAAAAAAGCCGCCTAGAAGCTCTTCTAAAAGAAAATGGAGTAACCTTTAGCCGAA
The DNA here is from genome assembly GCF_009711365.1 of Xanthovirga aplysinae. GTDB lineage: Bacteria > Bacteroidota > Bacteroidia > Cytophagales > Cyclobacteriaceae > Xanthovirga > Xanthovirga aplysinae. Next base: position 2,126 of record NZ_SMMB01000563.1, read on the forward strand.
TCGGAAAAGTGACAAGTGACAGCTTTAAGGTAGACGGTGAAAAATACCTAAGCACCCAGGAAGCAAGGAGTATTTATGAAAAAACCCTTCCAAGTGCTTTAAATTAAGAAAAAACATTTTTTCTGATACTCAACTAATTAACAATCACCCTTTCAAAAAAGGGTGATTTTTTAACTGCAGGGGTTTGAAAATTCAATTTAATGTAACACCTTTGCAATCCCAAAAGGGGAAACAGATTGAAATCCTGCCCGATGGTGTAACTGGCAACACG
>NZ_SMMB01001227.1 GCF_009711365.1 Xanthovirga aplysinae
AAGTTATCAAGATGGCCCGTAAGAGTGGTTGGTTGAATATTATTCTTTGCCATTTTCTCTTTTATATGACCTCCTGCAAACAGCTTTCTTCCGACCCTGAACCGAATCATAAACCACAATCCTACGTGTTAGATTATCCTTCTTATGTAGGGGTTCCTGATATTCCAGCTGATAATCCTTTAACTGTGGAAGGAGTGGCTTTGGGCCGAAGGCTTTTTTATGAAAAGCGCCTATCTGCCGACAATAGCATGTCTTGTGCCAGTTGTCATCAGCAGTCAAGAGCCTTTACGGATGGAAATCAATTTAGTAAGGGAGTAAAGGGAGAACCTGGTGATCGGAATTCTATGTCTTTAGCCAATTTGGCCTGGACTAACCGTTTTTTCTGGAACGGGCGAGCCGAAAGTCTTGAAGAGCAGGCTTTAGAGCCTATTCAAGATGAAATTGAATTACATCAGAGCTTGGATCAGACCGTTAAGAAACTACAAAATACACCTCCTTATCCTGATATGTTTAAAAAGGCTTTTGGAAGTGATCAAGTAAGTAGTGAAAATATCGCTAAAGCCCTGGCACAATTTCAAAGGACTTTGATTTCTTTTAATTCACCCTATGATAGGAGCTTAATGGGTGAAGTTCAATTAACAGAACAGGAGAAGAGGGGAGAAAGGCTTTTTTTCACTCATCCTGAGCCCAAAAACCAGGTTAGAGGAGGAAATTGTGGGGATTGTCATAGAAATCCCATTACCAGTGGGGAACGTTCCACCTTTGGTGGATTTAGTAACAATGGACTAGATAATGGTCAAAATTTGGCTCCTGGCCTTGAGTCTGTTACAGGAATTATAGCCGATAAAGGGAAATTTAAAGTGCCAACCCTGAGGAATATTGCCCTTACTGCTCCCTATATGCACGATGGCAGATTCCAAACCCTGGAAGAGGTACTGGATCACTACAATGAACATATTCAATTGAGTGAAACACTAGATCCTTTGATTATTGAAGCAAGTAATGAAGTGGAGTACGATAAAAGTAAGGGAATTAAGTTGTTCCTTACTGAGGAGGAAAAAGCTGATATTATTGCGTTTCTGCATACATTAAGTGATTCCTTATTTATTAATAATCCAGAATTTTCCAATCCTATTGAATAAATGAAGATGCATTCCCTTTTCAATTGCCCGAAATTATCTTTTCGAAAGCTCAGTTTATTTTCCGCCTTGATTTTTCTTTTTTCTTGTCAGAGTGAAAAACCTACCCGTGAACAATTGTGGATTCATATTTACCATACCATCAATAATGAGCCCTTGTTGATCAATGATATGCCGTATGAAAATGCTTTGGGACAGCAATATTTTGTAACGGATTTAAAATATTATATCAGTAACCTCACTTTTATAGATAACGAAGAGCAGACAGAATATACCTTAAATGAAAGTTATCACCTGGTGCACGTGGTTGGGCCAGAAGAGTATTTGATTAAATTAAATGACTTGCCGGTAGGAGAATTTGACCAAATTCGGTTTTCATTAGGAATTGACAGCCTGGCCAATAAGAATATTGATCAGTTAGGGGCTCTCGACCCCGCTAATGAAATGATTTGGGATTGGGAAACGGGCTATAAGTTTTTAAGCTTTAACGGTGTATATTTTCCAGAACAGGGTGATGGGAAAGAACTAATATTCCATGTAGGTAAGGATGAAAATTATAAGGAATTGGTGTTTAACTTGGACCCACTGGAAGTCCCTGTTTTAAGGGTAGAGGAGGAAAGGTATTATGACTTTTATTTGAGTGCTCATTTTGATGATTTATTTAAAAACCCTCACACTATCAATTTTAGAACTTTTTCCAATACACATGATGATTCTCAACTTATGGACAATTTTTCTCATGGAGTTTTTACCTTGGATAAGATTGAAATCCGATAAACAAGCTTTCTTATGAGAAAGCCATTCAGTGGGAAAGTTATAGTCAGGTTATTTTCTGCCCTAATTTTCAGCCTGATTTTTTATTTTTTTTTCTTTACCCCCCGGGATTTTCCAAAAGAAGATTGGACAGCCATCCCTTCCCCTGAAAGAAACCCCATTACAACACCAGGAGTGTTGTTAGGAAGAAAGCTTTTTTTTGACCCTTTGCTTTCCGCCAATGGAGAGGTTTCCTGTGCTAGCTGTCATCGTCAGGATTTAGCTTTTTCGGATGGTCAGTCCTTGGGTAGGAATGGAGTTTCCGGAAATCAACTTTTGCGAAATGCTCCTGTTTTAGTGAATTTGGCATGGCAACCTGCTTTTTTTTGGGATGGAGGTGCCCGTGATTTGGAATCGCAGGTGTTTAGTCCCTTAACCCATGCGGATGAGATGGGAAAAGATTTAAAGATTCTGATTGCGGAATTGAATTCTGATGGAGAATATACTAAACTTTTTAAAAAGGCCTTCCAAATTGATTCTATTAGTTCTGCTTATGTAGCAAGGGCTTTAGCCCAATTTGAGCGCACCATAATCTCATTTAATTCTTCTTATGACCAATTCTTAAAGGGAGATACTACCCTTTCTGATTTAGCTTTGAAAGGTTTAAAATTGTACCGTACAAAATGCAACTCTTGTCATACCGAAGGTTTCTTTACTGATCACTCCTATCACAATAATGGTTTGGATAGTGTTTTTAATGATCAGTATTTAGGTGAAAAACTTGGCCGGTTCCGTATCAGCAGAGATAGTTCGGATTTGGGTAAATATAAAACTCCTTCTTTACGGAATATTGCTTTTAGTGGGCCTTATATGCATGATGGTCGTTTTGCCACTTTAGAGGAGGTTTTGGAACATTACACTACCGGTGTGATGAAAAGTAAAACTCTGGATTCATTATTAGTTCAGAAAGATGGGAGGGTAGGAATAGCCCTGAGTGAAAAAGAAAAAAAGGCCATCATAGCCTTTTTAGAAAGTCTCACAGACCAGAGTTTTCTTTCCAATCCTTCTTTTGGTGAAATTGAGGTTAAATAATTGTGATTTAAGAAATTGGATAGTGTACGTAAAAAAACAGTGTGATTCTCCTAGCTTTTTGGTTACCAATATATTTCTGATAGAAACTAAATGATATGATTTAATTTTTTAGAGGTTCTAATTTTTCTTTTTGGTTAAAAAATTTCTCTATCCAATTTAGTATATAATTCAGCACCTTTTCTTTTTCAAATTCTTGGTGAAGTTCATGTCTTAATCCTTCCCAAATTTTTAACTCTACTTTATTATCAATTGCGTTTTTTGAAAATAGTCTGCTTCCCTCTGGAGAAGTAATTTTGTCTTGGCTGCCATGCATCAGAAGCATAGGAGTTTTTAGTGTTTGAGCGTTTTCAATGGCCCATTCTGCTGCTTGAAAAGTATGTGAAAATAGACCTGCTGTGATTTGATTATGCACTAAAGGGTCTTGAAGGTAAGCTTCAGCAACGCTTTTATCGGTACTAAGTTCAGTTGGGTCTAAGGAGTTGGACTCGCTATAAGCGGGATAAATTCTCTGCATAATACTGGCTAAAGCCACTTTAAAGGCAGGAGGTTCAAAGCCTAATTTCAATAAAGGGGAAGTGGCTATTAGACCATTTAAATGATTTGAGGCACGTCTTAAGCCGTAATTTATTACTATATTTCCTCCAAAACTGTGGCCATAGAGCAATAAGGGAAGGTTAGGGTTTTCTTTTTTGGCTTTTGAAAGGATGAGATCAACATCATTCAATAAATGATCATAAGTGGGCGTATGACCACGTTTTCCTTCGGAAATTCCATGACCTCGCTGATCATATTGATAAATAATGTAATCATTTTGTACTAATTTATGATTTACATAAGAATATCTTCCCTGATGTTCACCCAGACCATGCAAAAGACAGATCACGACTTTAGGCTTTTTTTCTGGTGTCCATTTTGTGCCTTTTAATTTAAGTTTATCTTCTGTAATTACTTCAAAAGTATGGGTTTTCATGAGGTTTGTTTTTTCTGTTTAGTAAGGCTAAAAAGAGATTTTGCTCAATTTTTAATAATAAAATATAAAAAAGGAATTAAGAAGGAAGTTTTTCAATTAAAATGGTAAAAAAGAACATGATTTTTTGTTTTTTATAATAACATTTTTTTCTCAAAATATGTGAAATTTTGGCAAGTTATTTGTGAAATTCTTATTTTTCGATATCTGAATATTTTTATAACAGTTTCTTGTTTTTATTTACATTTTTCAAGATTGACAGAATGTTTGCGAAATTTAATTTTCATTACATTTGATGAATACTTAAAGTATTTTCCTCAAAATGACAAAGAAGCTAAAATGGCGCTCTTCGCGTACTTTTTTATGAAACTTTAAAGGCTATTAAATTGAAAAAAACTCTTTCCTTCGTCATTGTTTTTGCCCTCATTTTGGCCGGTTTCCTTCATTTTTATAACAGGGGCTTTGATTTTAAGAATTTAGTAGAAATTGAAAAAGTAAGGGACTTGGTTCCTCCTGATGCTGTGTTCCTGTTTGAGGCTGATAATTTTTCAACTTGGTGGGAAGAAATGAACGATATCCCTCAAAATAGAATAATTGAAAATATGGTTAGCTTTAGATCTTTAAGGAAAAAGCTGGCCTCCCTTGATAGCCTTAACGATGAAAACCAAAAGTGGGATGACTTATTTGAAAGGAATCCTCTTATTACTTCCCTGCATGTAATTTCAAGAAATTATGCAGATTTTATCTTTTATATCCCCCTAAATGATAAGCAAGGGCAGGGTTTAATGGATAAATATTTGGATATTATTAAAAGTGATGCTGGCTATTACATTGGAGAAAGTACATTTCAAGATAAAGTTCTTTATGAAATAAATGACAAGGAGAGCTCATTTCAGTTTACCTACCTGATTTATGAAAATATATTTGTTGGCAGTTTTACATCTTTTTTGGTAGAGGATGTGGTTCGGCAAATTGATAATCCAGATAAAAATCAATTGAAGGAAGAACTTTACGCTGCACTTCCTTCTACCAATGTACATAGAGAAAGTAGTCAGTTCTATCTGAACTTTTCCAAATGGGGTGATTTTCTTCGTTCTTTTAGTAACTCCGATACACCTCATTTTCCCTTAATGATAGAACAATTAGCTGCTAATGCTCAATTGGGGCAATCTGTAGTGGGGGAAAATATAGTCTGGGATGGATTCTCGAATGTTAATGGGGGTAACTATTTCTTGAGTGTTTTTCAGGGGCAAATTCCGGGAGCAATGGAAGTGAAAAATTTGGTTCCGGACCACACAGCTATTTTGTATGATATGACGATCAGCGATATGTCTTTGTGGCAGAGGAATATGGATGAGTTTTTGGCAAAGAATTCTTCAGATTTAAAAAAACAACGTCGAGAACTAAGGAAAAAAACCGGATTAAGTGTAGAAAAACTTGCTGCAAACTTTAAAGGAGAAATAGCTTTGTCCATTCTGGAATCAGTAAATCCCGAAAACCCAGAAAAGCTGGCCTTTTTTAAATTAAAAAACAACTCTGCAAAGGAATGGAATGAATTAGCACATCAAAGCTTTACATCTCAAAATTTAGCCTTGTACGAAGAAAAATATAAAGATCATTTCCTAAGGGAAATGCCTATTGAAAATTTACCTGAATTGATGCTGGGACCCTATTTTAAAGGGTTTGAACAATGTTTTTATACCGATTTTCAGGGATATCTTATTATGGCTAACCAATTATCTGTCCTTAAACAATTTTTTGATGAACTAGAAGAAGAAAATACTTGGGGCAGGTCTGTAAAACATAATTCATTTTTAGAAAGTGTTATAGCCCAAACCAATTTTGGAATTTATGTTAATACAGAGAGTGCATGGAAGGGATTAATTAACTCCTCTTACCCTCAGTGGAGGACTTTTATGGAGCAAAGAAACAATCAGCTCCAATCTTTGGATCACTTGGCTTTGCAGTTTGTGGAAAGTGACGGGAAATTCTATACAAGTTTGGGTATTCACCTGGATAATTGGAAAGGGAAATACAGAAAAAACAAAGCCAATCAATTTGAAATTAAGCAGACTTCTTATCTGGATGCATTGGTCGCTTCAAAACCCTTTGTAGTGAAAAGCCATCTTGATGGAAGTAAGGAAGTTGTGTTACAAGATTCTGCTCAAAACCTTTATTTGTTGAATAGTGAAGGAACTGTTCTTTGGAAAAAACTTGTGGATGGACCTTTGATTAGTGATGTTTACCAATTGGATTTTTTTCAAAACAGTAAACTTCAGTTTCTTTTTGCCACACCTCATGCTCTTCATATTCTGGATCGAAAAGGGAATTCGGTAACCCATTACCCCCTGGAGGTAATTAAGGAAAGAAAAATAGCTTACTTGTCTCTGGTGGATTATGATAAATCTGGCCGATTTCGCTTTTTAGCTGCTGATGATGAAGGACGGTTGTATTTGTATAATAAAGAGGGGGAGCTTTTAGAAGGTTGGGAGGGAATAAATTTGGGAGGACCTCTTTCTATGCCTCCTTTTCATATCAGAATTTCGGGCAAAGATTGTATAGTTGCATTGCAAAAAAATGGCAAATTGCATATGCTGAATCGTAGGGGAAATTATTACCCTGGATTTCCAAAGGATACCGAATTGGAATTAATTAATCCTTTTTTTGTGCATGAAAGTTCAACCTTTGAAAAAACTTTACTTAGTACCATAACTGAAGATGGCTTGGTGGTAAGTTATAATCTTTTAGGAAAAGAAGTAGAGAGAAAACAAATTGAAAGAACCACTAAGAAAAGTAAATTTCAATTATGTGTGGATGGATTAAAGAAAACCTTCATTATTATCAGAAAGGATGAAAATAAACTCACTTTTTTTGACCAAAAGGGAAATAGACTTTTTGAAAAGGATATTGCTTCACCCGAAGAAATATATATTCAATTTTATGATTTTGGTACGGGAAATGGCGTTTTTGCTATTACGGATCCTGATCAAGAATTTACTTTTTTGTACAATGAGAAGGGAAAACTGATGAATTATCAACCTATTGAAAGCGGATTCAAGGTAGGGTTGATTTATTATAACCGCTCAAATCAGTTAGATGTTTATCATGTATACAAGAGTAAATTTGAAATCAAATCCTATCAATTTTAGTTTTGAGTTACCTCTTTAAAATTTTATACCAATCTTTAATAGCTCTTCGTTTTCTTTTTATTGATAATTACCAAGAGTTTAATTACAGTGGATATGAAATGAAAATGGTAAAAATCAACCAATAAAGTTGAAACTTTAGTCGACTTTGAAATTTAAATTAGTTAGCTGTTCCTAGTCGAGTTTTAACCTTTTATTTTTCAGTTATTTTAACTGATTGAGTTTGAGGAAACCTCTTTTTGGATTTTATTCAACCTTTGAAAATAATTTTTATTTAATAACAAAGAAAAAAAGAGACTACCCCTTGTTAAGCAGAGATAGTCTCAATCCAATTCACATGAAAAAAATCTAATCCAAACACTACACTATACGACGACGGCAAGTTTTTTTAATGAGTGTTAGTAATACAACTTGGTTGGTTTCAAATTGTTTTTGGTTTTCCTAAAAAAGTTGTTTTTTGTAAGATGGACCTGAATCTTTCTATACCATGGAGCACGGCTTTACGATCAAAAATGAAAAAGATGTTTGGGAATCCTGATAGTTGCTTAAATCAATCTTTTTCGGGAGAATAATTTTGAAAGACAGTTTTTTAGGGGATTAATTCTAACTACTTTATTGTAATACGGGCTTATTTTTAAAAATAAAAGAGGAAATAGCCTATCTTTGAAGAAATAAATGAAATTAAAGGAATGCTAAAACGGATTTTTCTTTTTTTATATCTTATTAGTTTTTTGGGGGCAGTTAATGTTGTAAGTGCTCAAAGTGGGAATTTTTCCTCAGATATTGACCTTTCATCTCCCCGACAGAGTATACATACTTTTTTAAATAATATGCAGGAGGATAATTATAATCCTGCAAAAGCGGCTTCCCTTTTTAATACGGATTTTGATTCAGGACAAGCGAAGGATCTAGCATTAAAATTCAGTCAAATTCTGAATGCGGAAGTAATTGTATTTAATCTGGATGATATCCCCGATGAGGCTAATTTTGTGGATAGCGTTTCCACCTATCATCGTTATGTGTTAATAGAAAAATATCCGGAATTATATTTGGAGAAAATGGGAGATAAATGGTTGTTTTCTTCTGAAGCTGCTTCCTGGATAAAAGAACGGTATGCTTTTGATTTTCCCTTTGGAACCGACAAATTGATAATGAAATTTAATTCCTGGTTGGTTCAATCTGATGAAAATCATTCTAAAAAGATTTTGGGGCTGTATCCATGGCAACTGGTAGGCATTGGCCTCATCTTGATTATTAGCTTTTTATTATACCGTTTAAGTAATTATTTGGTGAAAAGAGGCTTTCTCAATTGGTTACGTAAAATTGGGTATGAGAAAATCGCAGAGAACTATATTATGCCTATAGTTCGACCTTTTAGTATTGCGGTGACTTTGATTTTTATCCGTTTTACCATTTTTATGCTCCAATTACCAACGGATTTTTCTAAATATTTGTTGAACGGACTAAAAGTGGCTATAGCCATTGTTTTTGCCAGTGTTCTCTATCATTTAGCGGATTTATTGTCTGTATTTCTTGCCAGGTTGGCTGCAAAAACTAAAAGTACTTTGGATGATACCCTCATCCCTATGGTTAATAAGGCCCTTAAGTTTTTCGTTGTTGCCTTAGGTGCATATTGGGTGTTAGGTATTTTAGGTGTAGATGTGATGACCCTTTTGGCCGCCCTGTCTATTGGTGGTATTGCCTTAGCTTTAGCGGCACAGGATACCATTAAGAATTTCTTTGGCTCCTTTATGATTATTTTGGATAAGCCTTTTCAAATTGGGGATTGGGTGACCTCGGGAGAGTTTGATGGTACTGTGGAGGAGGTGGGTTTCCGTTCTACTCGAATCAGAACATTCCGGAATTCTGTGACTTATGTGCCTAACGGTATGTTAGCAGATATGATCGTTGATAATAATGGGATGCGAACCTACCGAAGGTTTTATACTACTTTAACAATTCGTTATGATACCCCCATTGAGTTAATTGATTTATTTACCAAGGGTCTTAAAGAGGTGGTTTTGAAGCATCCAGATACTCGAAAAGATAACTTTCATATTTATTTTAATGATATGAGTGCTTCTTCCCTGGACATCATGTTCTATATTTTCTTCAAGGTTCCGGATTGGGGAGCTGAGCTTAAAGCACGCCATGAAATTTTGTTAGAAGTAATGAAACTTGCTCAATTGTTGGGAGTTGAATTTGCTTATCCAACACAAACTTTACATGTGGAAAATATGCCGGAAAAAAAACCCGATTTTCCTTCATATTCTAAAGATTTAGGTGCTTTGGAAGCAAAACTGGCACAGTTTGTAAACAGGGAAAAATGAGGGGGATAAAACCTTAAAGAGATGCATAACTCTGCACCTCTTTAAGGTCTTCCTAAATCCACACTTTCCCATTTTTATTCTACTTCCTTCTCAACTAATCCAAGCCACTTGGCTATAGGTGTTAAAGTGCTTCCCTGAATAAGGACAGAGGTAAGTACCACAAAAAAAACAATATTGAAAAAATCCTCCCCATGTTCAACCCCATGCAAAACAGGGAAAATGGCAAACACGATGGGGCTGGCCCCTCTTAAACCGACCCAGGAAATAAAGATCTTCTTTTTCCAGGAAGCTTTGTAAGGTAGGTAACAAAGTAAAACGCTCAAAGGACGTGCAATAAAAATTAAAATAGTGGCCACCAACAGACCTTTACCTGCTTGGGGTAGAATAAGTTGAGGAAATGATTGTAAGCCCAATAATAGAAACATACTTACCTGCATAAGCCAGGAGTTGCCTTCAAAAAATTCTGTGATTTCAATCTTTTGTCGATAAGAGGAGTTTCCAATGATTAAACCGGTGATGTATACGGCCAGTAAACTGTTTCCATTAAGAAACTTACTGCTAGTAAAGGTGAATAATACACAAGAGAATAACAAAACTGGATATAATCCCTTATTTTTCAAGGGAAATTTATGTAAAAACCAAATACATAGTTTGCCCATGATTAACCCAAACCCTGCTCCTACAATAATTTGGAAGAGAAATTCGGAAATAATAAACACAGGTTTGGTAAGTGTTCCATTTAGGTAGTTAGCTATACTGATGGTCAGTAGATAAGCCATTGGGTCGTTTGATCCAGATTCCAACTCCAGAGTGGGGGCAATATGTTCTTTAAGCCTAATTTTCTGGGTACGTAATATGGAAAAAACGGCCGCTGCATCGGTAGAGGAAACGATTGCTCCTAACAATAGCCCTTCGGTAAAGGAATAGGGGGTAAAAAAAGAAAATAATCCACCTGTGATCAGGGTAGTGAGGAGAACTCCTAAGGTGGATAAAGATAATCCTTCTTTTAAAATCGCTTGGATTTGTACATAACGTGTATCTAATCCGCCAGTAAAAATGATAAACCCAAGTGCTATTAAGCTTAGAGACTCCGTTGTTTGAGGGTAGTTATAAACAAAATCATATTGGCCTCCGTTGCCTACTACCATGCCGACACCCAGGTAAACCAAAAGTTCGGGAATGCCAAATTTTCGGGAGGGGTTGCTCAGCAAAACACTAATAAAAAGTAGTATGGAGCTGACAAATAAAATCTCATTTAAACCTAAATTCACCTTCCCTCAAGCAATTTAGTAGCTGTTTATTAAAAATAGATCTTTTTACAAAGTGATCAGGAAGTGTCTGGGGTATAATAATTACATGGCTCGTTTTGGCTTAATTTTTTCTATTGCCATTGCTATTCCCTTCTCCCATCTTCTAATTGGTAATTCTTAATCACCTTTTTCTATTGGGCATTAAGGTCTCAAATTCGTAATTCTTAATTCTTAATTTTCCTTTTTAGTTCCCTTTTCCAGCTTTTTACTAATAATATTCTTTAAATAAACGTAAAAACCCATTATGGAAATGATAAGTAGTAAAACAAAGGAAACTTCTAGGAATGAGTTTCTTTCTCCCTTTTCTAGTAGGGTTTTTAACGTTTTGGCCTGACTGCCCACCCAAATGAATAATAAAGTACGTGGAAGCATTCCAAGAAATCCAGCCAATAAAAAAGAACGAAGTCTTATCCCTATCACTGGCAAAACCACATTCATGATGGCAAAAGGGAGTACGGGAGAAATCCTAGACAAAACAATTAACCCAAATTGACGGGTATTGAGTTTTTGAATAAAATCACTTACTGAAGGTACTGCACGCAAGCTATTGATAAAGGTGCCTTTATCAATAAAATGTGTCAGGTTGTAACCAATAAAGGAGGCAATTAGGTAAGCAATTAACATGGGGATTACTGCTTGAATCCCCAAAAAATATCCGGTTACAATAGCTATGAAAGTGGTGGGTGTCAAAGCCAAGCCCATACTGAAACAGCTTAGAAGGAAAAATGCAAACCATTCCATTGCTCCGAATAAACGGATGTTTTCCTCATAGGATAATGCATAATAGGTAATTACAGAGCTAACTAGTAGAGGCAGGGTCCCCATCCAAAGTAGGAGATAAAAAGATTTTCGATTGGCTTTGGCTAATTCTAAAAGGAACATAATATTGAGGGGTGTTTTCCAGGGATATGCCAGAGGGCTTTTTTCTGGTATTTGAAAAAATTGTATAACTTTCGGCAAAGTTAAACAATTTGCTATGAAATTCGGAACAAAAGCGTTACATGCAGGGGTGGAGCCGGATCCTGCTACAGGGGCTATAATGACCCCAATTTACCAAACTTCTACCTATATTCAAGCCTCTCCGGGAGACCATAAGGGGTATGAATATTCTCGGACTCAAAACCCTACTCGTCACGCTTTAGAAAAAAATATTGCGGCCTTGGAAAATGGAAAGCACGGGTTATGTTTTGGTTCGGGTTTGGCAGCTATTGATACCATCATCAAACTATTATCGCCGGGTGATGAGGTGATCAGTGCCAATGACCTTTATGGAGGAACTTACCGTATTTTTACTAAGGTTTTTGAAGGGCTAGGTATTAAATTCCATTTTATTGGAATGGAAGATATTAATAACATTGAAAATTATATCAATGACAAAACACGGATGATTTGGCTGGAAACGCCTACTAATCCGATGATGAATATTATTGATATAAAAGGCGCTGCAGCTATTGCTAAAAAGCATAATGTGCTATTGGCCGTCGATAATACATTCTCTACTCCCTATTTACAGAATCCGTTGGACCTGGGTGCTGATATTGTTATGCATTCTGTAACCAAATATTTAGGGGGGCATTCTGATGTAGTAATGGGAGCTGTGGTGGTTAATGACGATGCCATTCATCAGCAATTGGCATTTCTTCAGAATTCCTGTGGGGGGGTACCTGGACCTCAAGATTCCTTTCTTGTATTAAGAGGTATTAAAACCCTTCATTTACGCATGCAAAGACATTGTGAAAATGGAAAAAAAGTAGCCGAATATCTGGTAAATCATCCAAAAGTAGACAAGGTATATTGGCCAGGTTTGAAATCACATCCAAACCATCATTTAGCTAAAGAGCAAATGCGAGATTTTGGTGGAATGATCTCTTTTAACTTAAAAGAAGATACTAAAGAGGCAGCAGTGAAAATATTAGAAAAGTTTTATTACTTTTCTTTGGCCGAATCATTGGGTGGTGTGGAGTCTTTGTGTGGCCATCCGTCAACTATGACACATGCGGCTATTCCTAGAGAAGAACGATTGAGGGTTGGCTTAACTGATTCATTAATTCGTTTAAGTGTTGGGATTGAGGATGCTGAAGATTTAATTGCCGATTTGGAACAAGCGTTGAAATAAATTATAGTTAAGAGTTAAAAGTTGACACTATCCGGAAAACTGTGTAAGTAGG
>NZ_SMMB01000852.1 GCF_009711365.1 Xanthovirga aplysinae
TTGTATAAGAAAGATGCTTAGATTAGCTTCTTTTAATTGAAGTAAATCTTCTGAAGTATAACCCAGGATATTTAGCCGTTCTGTTAAAATTTCTTCATCCTCCTCGGCAATCTCCAACTCCCCAATCGTAAAAATTAAAACATAATCTCCTTCCCCAACTTCATTCATATAAGTGGACAATGGATCTGAATCATTTAAAATATTAGATGAGGTCAATGTAATAATGTGAGGCAATTTACCACTCCATGACATTGCAGGAGTACCAGAACCATCTGAAATTGGGGCATAAGGAGCTTTAGTATCTCCTTTGAAGGCAATTAAATTCAAAGAATTATTTTCACTAAAATAATTCTCAGCCCCCCCTTGGAAGTATTCAAAATCTCTTACTCTTAACTCTACTTTTTGTTGAGGTTTATTATCTATATCGGGGAATTTACTACCATAAGTTTTTAAAAATAAAGGAATCTCTTCGTCAATCAATACCCATTTATTCTCTTCTTCATTATAAATAAGGCCTTCGGTGATATTTTCACCAATTTGGCTTGAATTGAATTGTCCCCAACTCCCATCGCTTTCCTTTATATAGGTAAAAGAATTAAAAGACCATTCTCCCCCTAAATCCGAATTTAGTTTGGTTCGCCAATAATAGGTTGTACTGTCCTTTTCACCTAGCTCAACTTCCCAAAAGACTAATGCCCGACCCTCAATAGTTTTTGTGATTTTGGCCGGTGACTGAAAAGAAGGAAGCGTGTCTAATTCGATCTCAAATTGATCTTCACCAGCCAAAATATCCCCATTTTGAACCCAAAGTTTTAATTTTGAATCATTAATAACAGCATTATCATAAGGGTAAAGTGCTAAAGCTTTTAAAGCAGAAATATTCACCTCCTTGATTCCCTTATTATTATTCTTATCCCCCTCAGTAATTTCCCCTTGCTCATCAAGAATTATTTCAAACTCATTAGTTCCCGAAAAATCCAATAAAGTTCCTTTGTCAACATCTAACAATTGATTCTCCAACTCAAAATACAAAGTATCTCTGTAACGAACAGAAGCAAATCTTTCTGTTTGCTGTTGGAGTAGATTATTATTTATTCTCCTTTTTATAGTAACTCTAAGAGAATCCTTGGTGGTGATACCAAAGTTCTTCACAGGAATTTTAAATAGAATTTTTTTACTTTCAGAAGAAAGCTTTTCACCTTCAGCATCGGAAATTTTGATATCTTCCCCTCCCGATTTGATAAAGAAATCAGGATAATCAGCACCAAATAACCTGATAGCTGGATCTCCCTGCAAAATCATTTGCTGTGCTTGAGCCAGTTTATCATAATCATTCATATTATAACGATCGGAATACTCTTGAACCACTTCTTGATAGACTCTACCCAAAGGTTGATGAATAAAAGCTGAATCTTCCAAAGCTTTTTGAAAAAATATAGTATTGAAACTTTTCAAGTTTGTATCCCAACCTATACTAGCATGTGCCAAAAAGTTTAAAGCTCCTTTATTGGGGGTTAGCAACCAGTTTTCTCCAAATGTATCAGCTGTTCCAAAAATATCTCCCGCTTCACAGCCATTTACCAAAATGAATGGATATTTATTTTTATTGTCATAGCCCATCGCTTCATCAGAGACTCTTCCTATTTCTATATCCGTAAAATTGGGGGCAGAATGACCAAAAAAGGTGATCATCGACACCCCTTCATTCACTTTATCGGAAATATTAATTAACTCGGAAGGATCATTGGAATTACTCTTAGAGATCACCACTCCATCTCCACCAAAGTAATCATTCTCAGCTATATTCCGGAAACTATCAACATACCCTTTAAATTTAGCATGTTCGCTTTGACCATTTCCACCACTTAGAAATACCATATTTTTCCTCCACAAGTCATTATAGGCTTGCTGTTCCATGCCTTGCACCTTTTCTAAATAATTCCTGACTTCTTGTGGAGTATTGACAGACAATCTCCCTGTTGGAATGGCAGGACTATATCCATTACTCCCCCTTAAACCTGCTGTAAATGCAACATCTGAACCAGGCACTCCAAATGAAGGAACTAAATTATAATATACAGTCGGGTCATCATTTCGTATGGTTTCTGCTGTTATTCTGGCAAAAGTATTTTGTCCATAACCCCCACTGCCATTGGCAGCAAAGCCCAATCCTTTTCCCACCAAAAAAAGAAATTCAGGATTACCATTTTCAAGCATATAGTCAGCAAATCGCCGAATAGCTAAGGGTGTAGTTTCACCATAAGAAAATTGATTATATAATTGATACACATCGATAACCAAAGAATTATACTTCCCTCCATTTGACATATCCCGATAATCTGCATAATCCATTATTGGATTTCCACCTTCATTATCTTCCCCCAATAATTTGGGATGGGTCACTAATAAATAATTGGCATTAGTAGAGATCGATTGAAAACTTACCTGATTTATATGGAGAACAGAATTGAAATTATCATTACCAACTGCGATAATCTTCTTCCCATTTTGCGTCTGGGAAAGTGTAACATCCATTACATTATTGCCCTGCTGAGAAATTAGCCTGCCAAGGTTATTCGGATCCGTGATATCATACCAATTCATAGGGAAGGAACCCTCGTTAACTTGCAAACGAGATTGTCCTGAAGAGTTAGATTTTAGTTGAAAAAACTTCTCCTGGCTTTGCCCCAAACTCACTTCTTGAGGGAACAGAAGCTTTATATACGAAACCGACAAATTGTCTTCCTTTTCACCATCGCCAATAACTTCTAGTTGTATGGTTAAATCATTCCCTGTGAGTAAACTAGCCGGAATCTCCTTTTCTAACTTGATCCTTTCATTTGGAAGAAAAGTAACTTCCCCATCCGTAAAAGGCTGAAAAGAAGAAGAACCCGATTTTATATTGATCTTAAAAACATGATTATTGTTATTTCTCCCCGCTATTCCAATTTCTAATTCTGCTTCGGCCCCGACATAAACATTCTGAATTCCCTCGAGCACATAATCCCTTACATCATTCTTCCGAACAATATCACTCCCCGTCCAACCTTCCTGAAAATTAAATTTGGAATGATAATCATAAGCGAATGAATTTTCTGATTTTTGCTCATAGTAACCTCTGTTGTAATGGTCCGAGTATACTTCTATAATTTCCTCATAATGATAAGGCTCTGGCTCTATTTGATTGTCAAAATGGTTAACTTCTCCCATCCTTTTTCCCCTGGTGTTGTCAATGGAGCTAGTCAAAAAGTAAGCCGTAGTATCAGAAAAAAGATTATAGTAGGGATTAGGTTGTGCTTCAGAAGCTTCTCCATTAAAATCTACATACAGCTCGGCATCTTGCCAGCCATCGTTCCTTTGTCCATAGAATTCTATAAAATCACCCGATTGTAAACGGGTAGCATTGGTTGGAGAACTTATATAAATGGCTTGTTCCGTACCACGGTGAAAAAGCTGAATATTCCTCGGATCTCTATCTACGGGAAAACCAACATTCTCCAACTCCTCATAAGTAACCCGATACATTCCATCTTCTATAACAGGAATTTTGTAATAGTTCTGGTTATAATTTATCCACTCATTCCCAAATCTTGGCCTTTGCTGAGCGCTTGAGAAAAATGAAATTACTAGAAAAAGCCAAGAAAATATCAAAGAGTTTCTGAAGATCATAAAAAATATAGTTTTCAGTTTTTTATAGACAGGCAGTCCAGGTTTTTTAGCTCAATCAACGCACTACTTATTCAAGCTAAACTTAAGAGAAAAAACATGAGAATAGAGGGCTTCCGATTGGTTCCCCAGATCTGTTAGTGCATAATCGATGCTAATTTTTTGTATGGAAATACCAAGACCAAAATTTATTTGGCTACTCGAATAAAAACTTCCATCAAAATCTTTCACCTTCTGGATATTCCCTAAACCTCCACGGAGAAAAACCTTTTGCAAATAATCTATTTCAAGACCGAACCTTGGGTCCATGGAAACCAATTTGGAATTTAGAGGTACATTTCTACGACCATCAAAGGTTATTTCAAAATCCATTGCAGGCAATACCCCTACCCTTTTTCCAAAAAATCGGAATTGATAACCTACACCCAAAATAGCTTTAGGAAGCGTCAACTCTATAGAGCTTTCAGGGATCAGGTTACCGGTTTGCACATAAATATCTTCCACTAACTCGGAACTATGTGTCCAGGCATTAAAAGTCCCTGTTACATCCTTTAACAATATCCCTAACTGAAATCCTCCTGATTGATAGCGGGCGGCTGCATCCAGCCCAAAGCCCCAGGCATTGGCAAAAGCTCCCACATTCCGGTAAATTATCTTAAAATTTGTTCCTAAACTCAAGCCCTGAATTGCTGCTACATTTTTGGCATAAGAAAATAGAAAAGCATAATCCGCTGCAGAAAAAAACAAGATATTATCATAATCCAGTCGTCCATTTGCATCGTATAGAAAACGGGTATCTGGGATATCATCAACAGCAAAACGAATTACTGAAAAAGCAATCCTACTGTTTTCATCCACTCTAGTTGCCAAGGCAGCATAATCAAACTGTGCAATCCCGGCAAAATATTCAGAATGCATCAGGGAAATTTCCGTTGGTTGTTTCATTTGCATCAAGCCAGCAGGATTCCAATAAGCAGCGGTAACATCTGAAGCCAGGGCTACTTGTGCTCCTGACATCCCCAACCCTCGGGCACCAATTCCAATGGATAAAAATTCATTGCT
>NZ_SMMB01000169.1 GCF_009711365.1 Xanthovirga aplysinae
TAATCGAGTAGGTGGCTGACGGCCGGATGACCGCCAGTGCACCTCTCACACCACCGTACGTACGGGTCTCGTATACGGCGGTTGGTTACTTTTCGGTACTTCTTTTGTAAATGTCCAGCATAGATTCAGGTAGAATCCTTAGCAAGGAGCATAAAGCAAAATTCTCCTAGCTCTTCCTAATCCTAGGCTAACGGTTGACTGCGCTTTTACAGCGATCTGCGCCTTCCGTCTCCAGGGTTCATTCAGAGCAACGTAACCTTCAGCCCTTCACCTTTCGGCTACTATGGCTTCTGCTGACTTCTCACCCTGGTAAATAAACAAGGGTGAGATCTCCCCGGGTAAGGGCACCTTCTTTCTCCCAATGCCTGCCACATCTACATGCCAGGTGTCCAAGTGCTTCTGGACTTCTCTCTTTTCGAGACAAGTTCGGACGTCACAAAGATGTGCTTGCTAATCCCACATGACATGCCTCATATGTGGTTCCTGTTTGTCAGTACCGGGATTTGCAGTCTCGCTTACTTCAGTGCATCCCTCACGGAAAACCACCTTGCGACTTGCTAATGCTT
>NZ_SMMB01000453.1 GCF_009711365.1 Xanthovirga aplysinae
ACAACAACCGCAACTTTCAAAGTGCAGTTGGGGAACAACTTGGGACAGACAATAGACTAACAGCCATAAACATTATCGAAGGAAACCGCAACAGCCGTAATCTCCAAAGTGGGGTTGAGACCCAAATTGGGATAGAAAACATCTTATTTTCCCATAACATTATCCTAGGTTTTAACAACAATGGTAATTTCCAAAGTGGATTTGGAACGCAAATAGGGATAAGAAACTCCTTATCTGTTTTTAACTTTATTATTCTGGGTTCTCGAAATAGCCTTAACTTCCAAAACGGAGCAGGGGGGCAATTTGGGAAAAACAATGTTTTAGGCGCCTTTAATCACATGGTAGGTAATAATAATATTAGTAACCTCCAAAATGGAATTGGGGCTCAATTTGGCACAAACAATACCCTCATCGCCCTTAATTTAATTAGCGGAAACCGCAACAGCCGTAATTTCCAAAAGGGAGTTGTGGTGCAACTTGGGGAAAACAATACCATAGGTGACAATATAATTTCACGTGACAACCTCAACTTTATCTCTGGCAACAATAATAACGACAACCTTCAAAGTGCAGTTGTTACACAAATTGGGATTGGGAATGAAATTATGAGAGCCAACGAAATAATGGGAAATAACCATAATAATAATAGGCAATTTTTCCATATAAGGCAGATTGGAGCTGGTAACCAGGCCAATTCCATCAATCTCATCCAGTAATTGTGAGTTGGAATCACTACGAAATTTAGGAGGTAGCTAGCTACCTCTATTTTCTCATTTCATACTTTTTTGTATAAAAGAGACTCTACCTTAATTTAACATAGCCAATGATATGCTACCACCTACTCCCAAAGTGGAAGTAATACCGTATAGGGAAAGCTACCTATCTTGGTTTTGGAAGTACTACCAGAATTTTGAAATATTTCTTGTAAAGCCTATCTACTACATCGCAATCATTTATAGAATTCTTTCCATACTGTTCACTGTTCCAATAATCGCCCCACTGAAACCCTTAACATATTACATCTTTGAGGTATTTCTTTGCTTTTGTTTTAGTTGGATTAAGGATTACCTTTTCCATGTGGCCAGTTTCAACAATACCTCCGGTCATGTCATAAGGAAACCTCCACTATTCTTTTATTTCTAAGTCGTCATTATTTACTTCTTCAAAAGTCATATTTAATAAGTTTTGGTTGTTCCACCTATCTAATTAGTAGTAGTAAACAGGCCAGAATCTTCATTTATTGACTCTGGCCTATTTACTTTTAATAGCAAACTTGAGACCGGCCCTCGATAGGAGTCGGTTTTTTACTTCCACATATCTGTGTTTTGGAAGTTATTGCGGCAAAAATTTTTCAAAAATTTTCTTTTTCACCTGGTTAAATTCCTCTTCTGTTATTTTCGTTCCTTCTGATTTCCCAGTAAAATACTTCCTGCAATCATAGGGAATAAAATCTCCTAATTTCATAACATCATATTCAGAATTTATTTCTTTTTCATCATCCCAGTCTTTCAGCATTATGAAATTTTGTTCAGTCAAACTATTTATTTCTAACCTGTAATATATTTTATCACTGTCATAAGGTCCAATTTTCAGAAAGTATGCCACAAATTCAATACAGAATTCTTCTATTTCTTTTATTTTTTTGTTTTGAATTTATACATAGTTGTTCTATTACTCTAAGTTGTTGAATTAATTCTAA
>NZ_SMMB01001268.1 GCF_009711365.1 Xanthovirga aplysinae
CTTTATTTTCCTGCCTGGTTAAAAAAAAAATAATGAGGGAAGAAAAGTTGCCTAACGAATATCGATTTCTTTACCAACGTTTTCAAATCCTGGGTGATTTCTGGATTTCTTCCGCTGAAGTATCAAAGGGGGGAATTGACAAAAGAACTGTTTCTATCTATGTTAGCATAATTAATCAATCCATTTTTCCTTATCTTACAGCCAAAGGAGAAAAAGAATATTTTCTTCTCACTTCATCATGAGGGTTTTTATAATTTCATTCGCTCAGTGAATAATATTCATTTTTTTAGAAGTATTAACTTTTACTAAAATTATATTCACCATAAAATTTTAACAAATGTTAAAATATGAGAATACAGATAAGGAGAATACTTTGTAGTCCTTGCAAATGATAACAATTAGAGATATGTTAGCATGAGAAGTTAAAATTAACAATACATATTATGACATTTGAACAAATCACTGAGGAAATAACCAAACACGCAGAAAGGGCCGCTGTATTGGGAGCTAAATTAAAACTTCTTATCGATGATCAAGCAGTATTTATTGATGGAACAGGGGAAAAGAATGTAGTTAGTAATGAAGATGCAGAAGCAGATTGCGTTATTATTACTTCTCAAAAAACCTTACTTCGATTGAAGGATGGCTCCCTAAAACCGATGATGGCGGTGATGACTGGAAAAGTGAAAATTAAAGGAAATATGGGACTTGCCATGAAACTCGAATCTTTATTGTAAGCCAAAAAGTCGGGTTAAAATTTTTCAGGGAATTAGCTTTTTCAAAAAGCGTGGAGTGCTATTTTTTCTGTGTTTGAATAGAGACAGAAAAAATAGCACTTTTTATTTTTCATTATTGGACTTTCCCCAAGACCATTCTGTCAAATTCTAGGAATATTCGGGAAGGCGATCAATAAATTGAAGTGGGTGTTGGCTTTTGGAAGTATGGGACTGCTATTTTATTTTAGTTGTATTTTAAAAATAGTGGAGGTTTCAATCGTGGTGTCCTGTATCGTTGTGGCTTCACATTTTCCTAGTAATGGAAAAGGAACATAATCAATAAACTCCTGTATGGTTGTGAAGTATTCAGTGCCGTATTTTTGGGAACCCTTGTAAAATACCTGATTGACAAGAAAGTACTTCTGTGGAAATTCTGTGAGTAAAACCTCAAATAGGTCATCTAGTTGAGGCAAAATATACCAAAGGATTTCAGCAAAAAGGACGCAATTAATATTATTGTATTTTTTCAAATCTCTAGTGATATCTGCTAGTTCGAAATCTAGGTGGGGAAATATCCTTTTTGCCCTTTTAATGGCATTAGGAGATATATCTAAACTTTTAGGAATTATGCCTGTTTCCTTATAGATCCAGTCTGCATAATAGCCAAGGCCGCAACCGCATTCAAGAATACTTTTTATTCCAAAGTTTTTTATATGTAAGATTCCTGCAGCCCTAGAGTATTTATTGGGTTGAGTGGATTGCTCCCAGGGATCCTCACAGTTTTGATACATCTCTTCAAATTCACCAATAAATTGGCCGTCTTTAATGACGAAATCATGATAGGTTTTCATTTTTTCCTTTTTGTTTTAAGTTGGGGTAATAGCAACTGAATTAAGTTTTTAATAAGGTGTAGTGTAATGCCAGATGGGAGGGGGCTTTAAGGGGTTTGTATGTGAAATTTACCATTTTATTGCAGTGATTTAAAAGTATTTTCTGCCAATATATAAAGGTGCAGGGAAATCCCCACGTAAAGGGTTAGGAGAGATTGTTTCTTCACTTTTATTTGTGGTAATGGTTTCACTTTTCGCTGTCTCCTTTCTTCAAATACCATGTCGAAAATAATCTTAAACCAAATCAGGATGCAAGGGAAGGCTTTAAGAACATAGGGTCGTACAAACTCATCACGAAGGGATGCAGGAAATATATCGGTGGGGGATAGGGAGGTTAATATAAAGGCATTCACAAAAAGTAGGATATTGATTTTACTTTTTCTTGATAATATTAACCAAATAGATACACCCGTCATAGCGATAATATATGTTGCTGATTCTGCTCTATGGTTAAAAATTACTAGCCAAATTAATAGAGAAGATAAGGTCAAAAGCCTAAAGGTGTAATGATTATATTTCTTGACTTGGATTAAAGGAACAAGAAAAGTACCTGCCCCAATTAAAATGATGAAATTTTTGTCCAATTCAATTCCCAACCAAGAATGTAACCACCCCATTACTGAAAACCCATAGGAAATTGCGTAATCATCTGATAACAAATTCCCATAGCTATGGATTAAAAATCTATATTGCTCCAAATTGATGTAAAAAAGGGGTATGCTAAAAACTAGAAGAGTCCAGAAGATGGAATAAAAGGCCAGTTTCCATTTTTGAGGGTAAAATAGAAATAATACAATTCCAAATATTCCGAATAATTTTATAAAAGTGGAAGAAACAATGCAAAGAGTGGCGATAAGGTATTTTTTTCTTTCTAACAAACTAAAGGATAAGATCAAAAGTCCAGCAATTAAAAGGTTTGATTGTTGATTTTGCATAGAGGTCATGGCCTCAATTAAGCAGATGATCAGGATCAGCCCCTTTTGGTATTGGTTTAATTGGGGTAAGGAGTAGATTGCCAATAATAAAATGAAACAATTAATAAAGGTCCATAAACTTAGCCCTGCCCAGTTGGGTAGAATGGAGAAAATACCAAAAAATACTGCAAATGTTGGCGTATATTTAAAAAAATCTTGGTGTTCTTGGGGATACCTTTTATATAAGTTTTTACCCTCTTTTAAATGTTGAAAGGAGCTTTTAAAAATTATGTAATTATTATAATTATAATGTTCATAGGTGAATTCTTCATATTGAATGGTTTTGCTGCCCAAGAGAATACATTGTACACTTGCCCCTAATGCAAACAAAAGGTAAATCCATGTAATTATCCTGTAATCAGCTATTAATGATCTAATTTTACTTTTCATGCTAAGCTCATATAATGAGAGCCTCAAATGAGGTTGTTGGTCTGCAAGGAAATGGAAAGGACTGAAGAATTTACTTTAATAAGAAAACTTTGTGTGAGTGTTTAGTCTTTTCAATTTAAACCTGTGGGAATGAACTGGGAATGGAATTGGTGATTGTAAATAAATTTACCTCATTGATTGGATGAGGAACTAATTTTGGGGTCAACGATCTTTTTTTGGACATTTATTGTCGTTTTCCTTAATTGGCAATGGCCTTGAGTTCTCTTAATTAGTTAAAGCATTGGTTATTATATTGGGAGGACCTGGATTTTTTTACAACATTTTTTTAAGTATTCACTCTGTCGTAGATACAATCAAAGTAGAGATTATTGCTGTAAAAATCAATTTTAAGGTTATCCATTTATGGTGCTATTATTTCTTAGGAGGTTCAATAATATTTGAGTTAGATTTTAAAAAGCACCAGACCTCTTTTTCAGGGAACAATCGAAAAAAGAAGAGAACAAAACCACTTATGCCATAATGGGTCAAATTAATTTTCAAAACTCACCAATTTCAGATCAAACTTCTTAGTACTTTAAAGGTATAAATAATGTAACAGTCTGGGCGGGGTACCTTTTATTTTCCGGTACCCCAATGTCGGCCCATTAGTCTATTTGATTTAAATGAGTTTTGATCCTCCAATGGATATAATTCCAAGAGAATAAGGATCGGTTTTCTTCTCCCTTTAAAAATTTTATTTTTCTTTTTTCATTTTTTAATCGGTACATAAAATCCAAATCTTTGTTCTTTTGAAAATGATTGTCAAGTAGGTGGATGTTTGTCTCTGACAAGGAAAGCAGATAACGTATGTCAGTTTTTTGGGAATGTTTTAAATTGTATTGGGTGATCATAACATCCCAAGGGAACAGGCTGCAGCTGATCCAAAGAAGGTAAGCTATCCAACTGTTTGACCGAAATAAGTACCAGGTGCTTTTTGCCTTATGAACCTTTATGAGGGTCGTAATAAGTCCTCCTGCCACAAGTATTAAATATATAAATACGCCTATTCTTTTGTAAGTGAGTCCCAACTCATGGATATAGGAGAGGTTTTTCCATGCGGTGGTTAATGCTAATAGAATGTTCTGAACTATCCAGGTATATGCTAGGAGCTTAAGTTTGGAATTGTCCCTGTAGAAGTTTAGGTTTTTCCTGAAAAAATAAATGATGATGGCAATGGCCAGGACTATGGAAATAATAAGGGTATTGACTCCCTGATGTACATTGGCTGAATAATTTGTTTCTTTAGACCAGGCAGAATTGGTAAGATTATATAAGTCCAGAGCATTGAAACTAAAAAGTAGGAGGTTTAGTAAGGCTAAAAGGATAAATCCAGTTAATAATTCAAATTTTAATGATAAAGGGTGGAAGGAGCGTGTTTTAAAGTTTCGCTCTCGTTGAAGTTGATTAGGAAGTTTGAGGTCTTTTTCCAGCCAGGAAACTATAGAGTTTTGTTGAAGAAGACCAAATAATAAAAGGTAACCCATTATGGTAAAAAGTAGCCAATTAATGGATATGAAATCCAGATTTATAGTTTCTACTAAATCATTAAAGGCTGGGTTGCCAGCCCTATATAAACTTAAGAAAACAAAAACAAGTAGGGTGGGAATCAGGAAAGTCAAGCTTTTTAGCAGTATTAATTTAGGACTTTTTTTTCTTGTGCGTTTTTTTGAGGCCGTGGGGTTTAGCCCCAATTTATTTATGCATCTCCATATAAAAGAGGTTGTTGCCTGGTAAATAGAGTTGGTCACTGCTGTATATAGGGATATTCTGGAATGAATGATAAAGCCCATCACTGCTAATAAAGAAATGATATTGCCCCAAATAGCCAAAGAGGTACTCCATAAAAGAATACTTGCGCTACTAATGAGGCAACCTAATGTGGTGATAAGTCCTTTTAAGGATAATAAATTGGTTTTATTCTTCCAATATAAATAGAAAAGTAGAAGAAGATTGAAAATCAGGTAATTGATGCCTGAGGCCTGTTTGTAAAATAGGGTGGTGTAGGCAAAGGTTAAGCCTACTAAGGGAAGATGATTTCGTTTCATATTTAGTTTTTGTAAAGTACTTTGAGTTACAAAGTAAATGTTTAAAAAAATTAACTCTTTTTACTGCTTTTTAATAGATTTTCTAAAGCCTCTAAATGGCTGTGGAAGGCCTTTTTGCCTTCAGGAGTAGCCTTGTATTGTGTATTTGGTTTTCTTCCAATAAATTGCTTTTGAACTTCAACATACCCGGCTTTTTCTAATGCTCTTAGGTGACTTGCAAGGTTTCCGTCTGTGACCTCTAGTAATTCTTTTAGAGCATTAAAGTCCAGTTTATCGTTGACCATCAGTACAGACATTACTCCCAGTCGGACGCGGTTTTCAAAAGCTTTGTTAATATTTTGGATCACCGTTTTCACTTTTCATATTTAATATACATGATGATTCCATATAGTATGTGTAGTACCCCAAAGCCTATGGACCAAAATAATAGGCCATACCCAATGTATACACAAGAGGTTAAACCCAGGGCGATTTCGAGCAGTCCAAGATATTGGATATCAGAATAAGTAAATTTGGATACGTTGACTAAAGCTAGACCATAGAAGATGAGGGTTAATGGGGCAACTACTCCCATATAACCTTTTTGTATTAAAATTATGCTCAAAATACCCCCTGTGACAAGAGGGATTAAAAGATGTTTTAAGATTTGTTGCGCCTGTTTGTCCCAAATTTTATTCCCTTCTTTTTTTGCTTTTTTATAAGTGAGCAGTAGGCCGGTGAAAAAGGAAAAGATTAAAACTAACAATGCATCTAGGACAAGTAGTTTTATTGTATTGAGTTCTCCCAAGTCAATTGTGCGATAACCAAAATAATTGTTGTTTTGATAAATAATGGAATAAGCGAAAAATGCTCCTAAAAGGGCGTAAAGCCCTGCCATAACTCCCGATAAGCCGCTAAGGGAAAGAAAGCGGGAGGATCGCTCCATTAGTGAACGAATCTCGGATATTTCATCAAGGTATTCTTTTGGTTGCTTCATGGTAAAGTACTTTGTGTTTCAAAGTTATTGGTTTGATTTAAATTAACAAAGGACTGTCCCTTTATTTTTAAAATTGGCTTATTCCTTCTAAGGTAAGGTTCAAATTTCCTGTGAATGAATTAATCTTTAAGTCAACTATGTGAAAATTGAGGTTCAAACATTTGAAATTGTTAGAGGTTTAGTAGTTGATGAGGTTAAATATGTAATATTTTAATTTGTTTGATTTAGCAGGTCCTGACGTATGAGGATTATGATAAACTGAAAAGGTGAATATTATCTTTTATTCCTTCCAATTTCAAACTCTTAATTTCTTCTATTGCTTATGCCTATACCGAACCCAGATTATCCTTTCAAAAAAGTTCCAATACCTGAGCCTATAAGAAAAGATGGAGCCGGAGCCAGTGATCTTGGTCCAAGAGATATTGCTAGAGATTTGGAGAATCCTGATATGCTTATTCCTCCGGTAACAGATGCGGGTAATGTTCCAAATTTGAAATTTTCTTTTTCCGACACTCACATGAATCTATATCATGGAGGGTGGTCTAGAGAAGTGACACAAAGGGAACTTCCTATTGCAACCACTCTTGCTGGTGTAAATATGCGTTTGAAACCTGGGGGAGTACGTGAACTTCATTGGCATAAAGAGGCGGAGTGGGCTTATATGCTTCAAGGAAAGGCTCGGATTTCAGCCGTGGATCAGGAAGGTCATAATTTTGTAGATGACGTGGAGGAAGGAGAACTGTGGTATTTTCCGCCTGGGATTCCTCATTCCATTCAAGGAATGGAGGAGGGTTGCGAATTTTTACTGGTTTTTGATGATGGCAGCTTTTCCGAAAGCCATACTTTCAATATCTCCGATTGGCTTGCTCATACTCCAAAAGATGTTTTGGCGACTAATTTTGGGTTGGAAATAAAGGATTTTGAACAATTGGCTGAGAAGCGAAAATTTATTTTCCAGTCCGAAGTCCCTCCTGGCATTGAGAGCCAGACAATAAAGGGGCCAAAAGGATTTCCCCCCGAAGGGTTTTCATTTAATTTAATGGCTCAAAAGGCCATAAAAACCTCTGGTGGTTGTGCTAGAATAGTAGATTCCACTAATTTTCCTATCTCTAAAACCATTGCCGCTGCCTTGGTGGAAATAGAGCCAGGAGGAATTCGGGAAATGCATTGGCATCCCAATAATGACGAATGGCAGTATTTTATCAAGGGAAAAGGAAGAATGACGGTTTTTGCCTCGGCAGAAACGGCTCGTACTTTCAATTATAATCCTGGAGATGTGGGGTATGTACCCTTCGCTTTCGGTCACTATATTCAAAACACAGGAGATGAAAAACTGGTATTTTTGGAGATGTTTAAAAGCAATCGATTTGCGGACATTTCTTTGAACCAATGGATGGCACTAAGTCCAAAAGAAGTTGTAAAAGACAATATTGATGCTTCCCCTGCGCTGATGGCCGCATTAAGAAAAGAAAAATGGCCAATTGTAAAATGAGATAACTAAGTTTAACTAAACAGAATAGGAACTAGTCACATTGTTTTTTTCTTAAACATTCTAATTTCCTTTTTCACTTCCTAATGATATCTTTTTGTTTGTGGATTTTCCTTTTGATGAAACCTTTGACCGTTCGCTTTTTTACAATTTTGTTTTTTCCTCTTTAATTACTTTTGATGTCATTGTACTTAAACTTAAGTGGGGTAGATCATTCTTCTAGTAATTAATAAGTTTTAGGGAAGAATGGTTGAAGACAAATAGGTTTAAGAAAAGTATTTTGAGGGTGGAAGTAATCGAATTAAATTTATTCTGAATAAATGATAGAAAATATTGCCATATTGTTCAATGGAAATCTAAGTTATATTCAGTGAAAATTTTAAGTAAATATTTTTATATAACCTCCCTTTAAAATTATATTTTTAGTTTGACCAATAGAAAAATAATGCATAATAAATTGAAAATTGATCAGAAAGAAGTCCTAATTAGAAGAGCCAAAAAAGAAGATGTTTCCACTGTTCTGAGCATGATTAAAAAGCTGGCTCTTCATCACCATGCCCTGGAATATGTAACTACAAATGAAGAACTCCTATTAAAAAATGGTTTCAATGGGGAAGAAAAATTCGGGGTTTTGTTAGCTGAGGTGGAGGGGGAAGTTGCAGGTTTTGTTTCTTACACAATTAATTATTCCATTTGGCTTGGCGCATCTTCCATCAATATCGATGATGTATTTGTAGAAAGTAATTTTAGGAGCCTTGGCATTGGAAGAAAATTAATGATAGCCATAAAAGAGGAAGGAATTAGAAAAGGATATCCGAGAATCCGTTGGGAAGTTGAAAAGGACAATATAAGAGCCATTAAATTTTATGAAGAATTAGGTGCATACTATAGGGAAAAAGGAATTTTTGTTTGGGAATTGTAAATGGGAATAAAGCTAAGTAGGTCAGAACTAAAATATAATGATAGAAAATAAAATTGCTCTAGTGACGGGTGGGAATAAGGGAATTGGTTTTGAGATATGTAGGCAGTTATTGGGAAATAGAGTTACCCTTATTTTAACCAGTAGAGATGAAGAAAAAGGCAAAAAGGCGGTTGAAAGATTGAAAAGCGAAAAAGGCCAACTTTTTTATCAAAAATTAGACTTGGGAGATTATAACACTTTTGAAAGTGTGAGGGGTTTCATAGAGGCAAGGTTTGGAAAGCTTGATTTGTTAATTAATAATGCAGGAATTAATCTGGAAAATTCATCTGATTCAAATAAGGAAATTAGTGCTCTGGATCCAAACTATTCAAATATTCTCCAGACTTTGGAGGTGAATACTTTGGGGCCAATGAGACTCACTAATGAGCTAATCCCATTATTAAGAAAAAGTAAGGATGCTCGAATAATAAATGTATCCAGCTCTATGGGACAGTTAAGCACTATGGATAAAGGTAGTATTGGATATAGGCTCTCCAAAGCAGGATTAAATGTAATGACCAAGGTGTTTTCCAAAGAATTGGAAGGTACATCTATTAAAATTAATGCCGTTAGTCCGGGTTGGGTGCAAACTGATATGGGCGGCAAACAGGCAAGGCTAAAAGTGGAGGATGCCGTAGACACAATCATATGGTTGGCAACAAAATCTAGCCTAACATTTAGTGGCAAATTTTTAAAAGACAGAATGGAAATTGAGTGGTGAAAATTTTCATCTTCTAAATCAGGAAGTCTTGGAGATAATTATTACTTAATTTAGTACAGGTTGGGGATTGGGAATTTCAATTCTGTAAATCTTTATTATTAACTATCCTATGTTCAATAAAATTGTAGTTGTAGATCAAACTGGTTTGCAAGATTGGGCCATTGAAGAGCTGGGGAAGTTCTCAGTCAATGGTATTATAAATCATAATGACTTTCCCAATTCGGAAGAAGAAATTATAAACCGAATTCAAGATGCCGAATGTGTTTTAGTGTCTTGGCATACACAGGTCACAAAAAAGGTAATAGGGGCATGTGAAAATCTGAAGTACATAGGGATGTGCTGTAGTTTATACGACGACCAATCTTCCAATGTAGATATAGCCTTTGCCAAGAAAAGAAATATTACTGTAAAAGGCATTCGGGATTATGGAGATGAAGGTTTGGTTGAATATATCCTTTCCGAATTAATCCGGTTAAACAAGGGGATCGGAAAGTATCAATGGAAGCAAGAGCCAGTGGAGTTGACGAATAGGAAGCTAGGAATTATAGGGTTTGGTACTACCGGAAGAATGCTTGCCGAGAGGGCAAAAGCTTTCCAAATGAATGTATATTATTTCAATAGAAGTAGAAAAGAGGAGGCAGAGCAAAATGGAGTGAAATTTCTTCCTCTACACCAATTATTAAATGAGGTTGAAATAATTTCTTTGCATCTCCCTAAAGGAACCCAACTATTAAAAGAGAAAGAATTTAAAGAATTTGGTAATGGGAAAATTCTTATTAACACATCATTAGGGTTGACATTTGATGAGTTGGCCTTCAAAAAATGGATTACAACAGAAGGGAATTTTGCCTTATTGGATGGTGACGGGATTGGAGGCTATGGGGAGGAGTTTTCCACCTATGAAAGAATCATTTCCACCAACTTGGTTTCGGGCTGGACGAAAGAAGCAAAGGAAAGATTATCAAGAAAAGTAATTGAAAATATTGAAGCATTTCTGGAGGAAATTTCCTTCTGACTAAAAGGGGATGGTCGGCAGGCTTTTAATATTAGACTTTATATGTTAAAAGGAAATGGTGAGTAGGGGATTTACAAGGGTAAACGGAGAAAGATTATGACCTTTTAGGTTATATTTTTTTATTCCTGAGTTGGGGGAAACGGGGTTGGACTTTTTTTTGAATATACCTTGTGGTCATAAGGGAAATTAATTGGGGAAATAATGATTATAAATGAATATGAGGTTGAGAAATCATTGGCCAGCTATTTCAGAAAGGTCTTTATCTTAGATAACGCTAGAAGTTCACTCATTGCAAATAAAAAATGTGTTTTACCCAATGGTTGTCCTGCTTTGTTTTTTGTGTTTGGTCAAGGAATGCGGTTTACAACCGCGAAAATTGAGACAGAACATAAAGAAGGTGTCTATCTAACCGGGCAATTGAGCAGGGGGGTAGAAGTGAGGTTGTGGCCTTATACTAAAGTGATAATACTTCAATGCTATCCTTGGACTCCTTCTTTGTTTACTACAATTGATCTGAGTTCAATTAAAAACGCCTACGTGCCGGTTAGTGAGGTGAACAAACCTTTCTATCATAAGTTTCGTGAATTTTGTCCAGAAGATGAGAAATCTCTTATTGGTTTTCTCCAGAAAAGTTTTCCTAATTCCTTAAAAAAATCTTCCACAACAGACCTGATTCAAAATAGTTGTAGTATTCTCTATAATCAAAATCCTAAGTTCACCATACAAGATTTAAGTCTTCATTTAGGATATTCTTCTAGGTATATTGAGAAGAAATTCAAAAACCATTTGGGATTATCTCCAAAAGAGTTTTTTACTATTATAAAAATTCGACAAGCGGCTCAGCAATTAGCTTTGGGATCTAAACGATCCAATATGACGCAGTTAGCCATGGAATTTGGTTTCTACGATCAGGCTCATTTTATCAAGGCATTTAGACGATTAGCTCTTATTTCTCCTCGAGAATTTGATGTTTGCAATTATATCCTTTCAGGACATTGTCACTGTTAGTGAGAGATTTTTCCATGCAATGATAAGGTTTTCATGATTAACTATAGCTTGATTTTCTTAAGTTATGGGATTATCCTATGGGCAGAATGAAATTTTGGCTCTCCTTTTAAGTAATCTTTTCTTATCAAATAGAATAAAAAAGTAAAATAGCGATAGGCTGTTCGCATTTTTACAATTTTAATTTTTTTGGATCAATTAGTTTTGTTGGAAATAATCAATGGCATCATTCCTCTCAATACGTTGTGTTATTTTGCAAGGGTTTGAGAGGGCTTTTTAAACTTATTGTGAAGGATAACTGGTTATTTGGATTTGGTGGGGGATTTAGACCTACTACGGATTAGGTTATTCTTCCCATTATCATTTTTTATAAAGTCAAAGAAATTTACGTAACCCCAATTTTAATCTTTTATTATGAAAACAATGTACATTATTAAATCTATTTTTATCCCATTAGGTGTGCTTATTCTTTTGAATAGTTGTGGTATAAAAGGTGAAGGCGAGGTAGTGAGTCAAACCCTGTCTCTGGAGCCTTTTGACGTTTTACAATTGAACCTTGATAATGTAGATGTATTCCTGAAACAGGATACGGAACAAAAGGTAACGGTTTCGGGTCAGCAAAATATTATTGATAATTTGAATACTAATGTGAAGGACAACAAATGGGAAATTGATGTTCAAAAGAATACTAGGTCCTATGAAAGGCTTACTGTTTATATAAGTGTACCCGAACTGAAGGAGATAAAAGTGACGGCCGGCGGTAATGTCTTCACAGAGACTCCTTTTGTTAATCTCAATCATTTGAATTTAGAAATGAATGCAGACGGGCAAATGAATCTGGATGTTGAGGCAAATTCCATTAATGCAAAAGTGGATGCTGATGGAGAAATAGGAATACGTGGAACTGCTGACGAAATTTTTTGCGATATGAACGCCTCAGGGAAAATTTCCTTTTCTGCATTACAGTCAAAAAATATAGAGGCTGAAATAAGAGGCGACGGTAATATTTCCTTAGAAGGTACTACCCAAAATTTGAATCTGGATTCTAATGCTGGGGGGGGACTTGATGCGTTTGATTTGGAAAGTACTAACGCCACTATTTTGATTAGAGCCTCAGGAGATGCGAATGTGACCGTACAGGAGAAGTTAAATGTAACCATAAAGGCTAGTGGGGATGTCTATTATAAAGGAAGGCCAATCATTAATCCGGATATATCAGCTTCAGGGAAATTGTATGATGCCAATGAAAATTAACTGTTGGAGATTATGAATAGTTAATGCTTGCTTTTGCCGACGTTTCATTAGAACGTCGGTTCTTTTGTTTTTATAAACTCCCATTTATGGGGTCTTTTTTGGATCCGGGTTTTGATAGGCTTTTATTCGGAACGAGTAGAAAGATTTTTAAATATTGTTTGGAGAAGGGAGTAATAATAAATGAAAGTATTTAATAAAGAATTGGGTGAACCATTTTACCAATTCTTGATAATGTTAAGTCAGTGCAGTTATGATCTTACCTGAAATACAAAGGGTCCTAATGAGATTTTCTTTCAAAAAGCCGATCTGGATTTATTCGTCATGGACTTTCACTGGTTGAAGCTACCAAAGAAGTTAATTATTCTGAGTTGAACTATGTAGAATTAGAAGTGCATGACATGAGAAGGGACTTTAATATGGTGCTCAGCGATTGATATGTAACTTCACCAATTCGCTGCCCTAATCAATAAATTTATATATCATAAACTAATCTTGAAGGGAATAGATATCGATATGTTATCAATGTAGGAGAGGAAATTGTTATATCTTGTTTTCCCTGTTTTTGACCCTGCCTGCTTCAGAAATGCCTAACAAATGCTATACTGAGAAGGGTTTCTTGTAACCTTTTGCCCTAAAGTAAGTACCCATACTGATTTGCTGCAAAATTTCATGTTCAAAAGTTTTATAACAATTTTTTATTATCTTATATAGCCCATGATGTGAATGTTTCTAAGGTGTTTATTCCTTTTGAAAATGTTTTACAGATATATATTTGGATGTGGCACAATTTAAAAGGTAATGATCATACGGGGAAATCTCCACTTATTGAATACATAATGTGTGGTTAAGTGAACTTTCAACTGATAATAAAGTGGAGTTGAGTATTTTTTTGGGTATCACTGCTGGGAAACGGTGGACTTTAAATAAGGAGCTCAAAATTCGCTAAGGACTTTGGATGCTAGAACCCAAGAATAACCATCTTATTAATGTAAATACAGCAAATGAATATAAGCTGGATAGTTGTATGGGAATTGACTATGAACAAGGGAGAAGGATAATTGTGGAAAGGGAGAAATTAGGCTTTTCCCATCCCTTGACCAACCAAAGAAATTCGGACTTGAGGGTTTTTTTAATCCTATCTCTTTCGGTCTTTGAGAGGGTCTTAAGTAAGCATTAGGCTGAGAGTTTTTAAGTCTAGCTTTGAAGAGAGCAGATCTCGGGTATTGTTGAATTTGAACTTGACTTCAACTGAATGAATCTCAAACTTTTAATCTTTAGATGATGAGTTATAATTTTATACTAGTGGTATTCGCTTTTGTCGCAAGTTTTATTTTTTCAAAATGTAGCCCCAAGCGTACAGTTGAAATTCCCGACCTGGTGATCAAAAATGTAAACGTTGTCCCTATGGACGAGGAAAGGGTAATTGAAAAACAGGATGTTTTAATTAAAGATGGAAAGATTTTGAATATTATTCCGGCCAAAGATATGCTGGATTATAGGTATTCGGAAAGTGTGGACATTATTCAAGCCAATAATGAATATTTGATTCCAGCCTTGGCCGATATGCATGTGCATATGGGGTGGGGTAATAAATATTTTCTAGACCAATTTTTAGGCTATGGGATCACCACAGTACGTGTTATGAATGGAGCACAAGTACATCTTGATTGGAAAGACAGTATTCAGGGGGGAACGCTTCGTGGGCCAGATTTAATTGTTGCTAGTGAACTAATTGATGGTAACCCTCCATCTTGGGGAGAGGCTCATTTTACCCCCATTGTTACTGATCCTGATTCTGTTGAATGGGTTGTAGATGATCAGATGGGAAAAGGTTTTGATTTTCTCAAATTATACTCACGTTTATCTCCTGAGGTATATAAAAAATTTCTAGAGGTTGCAG
Source organism: Xanthovirga aplysinae (assembly GCF_009711365.1). GTDB lineage: Bacteria > Bacteroidota > Bacteroidia > Cytophagales > Cyclobacteriaceae > Xanthovirga > Xanthovirga aplysinae. The sequence goes on from NZ_SMMB01001268.1 coordinate 14,376, forward strand.
CAGATCGAAATATTCCAATAGCTGGGCATCTTCCATACCGTGTACATCCCGATAGCCTTCTTTCTCCTCAAACAGGATCTGTAGAGCACTTAAGTGGATATCCGCGAATGATATATGGTGGGCCTATATTAAATGAAGCCCCTCCAAAAGATCATGGTATTGATCTTATCGCAGCAAAATGGATAGATACCAAAAAATTAGAAAAGGTGGCACAAAAAACCGTTGAATTTGGTGTGTGGAATTGTCCTACCCTCGTTCTTTATGAGAACTCTAATGACTCTCTTTTTGTGAACACATTCTCCGAGTCTGAAGTAGCCAGAAATTTACCAAAAGGCTTAGTAGATTGGTGGCAAAATAGTGGTGGTTTTTCAGGAGAAGATTATAAGAGATTGGTTCAGCTAAACAGAACAATTGTAAAAGAACTTCATAAAACAGGTGCAAAGCTATTGGCAGGAACAGATACCCCTAACCCTTTTCTTGCCCCTGGTTACGCTCTTCACCAGGAATTGCAATGGTTAACTAATGCAGGATTAAGTCCTTATGAAGCTCTAAAAACTGCCACCGTTAATCCTGCTTTGTACCTTGGAAAAGAAGCCAAGAAAGGAAGAGTTCTGAGAGGGATGGATGCAGATCTTTTGTTAATTAGTTTTAATCCACTGGAGAACATCGAAAATACTTTGGACATTAGAGGAGTAATAAAAGGTGGTGAATTCATGTTTAAAAGTGATTTATTGAAGCCACAGCAATAGATGAGTTCTTAAATTATCACTTTTTTAAATCAATTAGGTCATTGTGACATAATTGAGCGGCCCAATAATATCAAATATCCCTTGATGATTTCTTACAATCAGTCAAGGGTTTTTTTTAATCACCTAAGAACAATAATTATAGAGTGTTTTATGTCCTTTCATTAGCGAGCTTCAAAAATTTAACAAATGATAGAATACCTTGTTTTAAGCGGCTCAGTAATAGTATTGATTGAGTAAAAAGTATTTTAGATTTTTTCTCTTCAAATTTCCTTTCTTTATTCTTGTCAGATTTGTTACGGAGATCAGTTGATTTAATAAAATTTAATTATTTTTATATTTTATATAATTTTTCAAACAATTAATACTAACTTAAATGTTATAATCAACTAAATCATTCATAACCATGCAACAAAGCCAAAGTGATCAAAGAAGGATTAAGGACATTCAAGAAAGAGTGAATGAATTGAAATCCCAGTTAAGTGAAACCAGACAGCAATCCGTTGAGAAAGTTGAAAAAGAAAAGCAACGTTTCCGTCATTCCCTAGAAGTTGCCCATAAGCAAATTCAGGAAGTTAAGCAACATGCTAGAGAAGAGGGGGCAAATCTTGAAAGAGAATTTAATGACCTCAAAAACCAATTAAGCCAGGAACGGCCAAGAGACATTGCTTCCATTAATGATCAAAAGAGGAAAATTGATAGATCCTTTTCAAGTTTTAAGTCTGACATTTCCAGAGCAATGCAAAAGGTGTCCCAAAACTTAAAAAACACATTAAATCAGACTTTTAGGGATATAGAAAATGAAAAACAAGAATTAGACGCCCGTTTGGAAATACAAAAAGGAAGATTTTCGGAAGATCAACCTCAATATCAGCAAACTTTTAGAAATAAAAAGAAACAGGTTGAAAACGACATTGAAAATATTCAGCGGGATATTAATAAAATCCAGAAGGAGCCAAAAGAAAAACTCAGTCAATACGCCAATGAAATAAGCCAAAAATATCAAAATTTAAGAAATCGAATATCATTTTAAGGGGATAAAAATAAATTTCTTTTTCCTATGCCTCATTTCAGATGAGGCTTTTTTTATTGGCTTGCCATCTGGTAATCAGTCATTCAAATTCTTAAGATGATACCATGATTTTAAGTATAGGCTTCCGTGCCGTAATTTGGTTTTCTCCTTTATTATATCCTGATCTTCTGTTGTTTATAGGTTGTTTAAGTCTTTGTCTTTTAGCTTTATTTATGTCTTGGATGGAACTCAGAGTTATTTTCATGATTTGATCAAATTTAGCTGAAAATCAGAGATTTTAATACATAAGAAATGCTCACAAAGATCCTCATCAAAATTCACAGTCAATCTATATTGGCAAGGTAATTGCAAATCTTCTTAACAATAATAAAAAGAAACTAAAAAAATGAGGTAAGCATTTGAAGTTTAAGAATGCTTGATCTCAGAGAATT
>NZ_SMMB01000303.1 GCF_009711365.1 Xanthovirga aplysinae
CTCGCGCTTCTATATGAGAGTGAGAAGAGATTATGATAGTGAGTGGAAAGAATGGGTGCAACTATATCATTCAGAAAACGCTAATCTGAACACCATAGATTGGGCTGCAAAAAACCTATCTCTTAACGGTCTAATTAACTTGAGAAATAAAAACATTTTAAATGGAAGTTCAGGAGATATTTTAGACATCGAACGTTTAGTGTTCGGCTCTGCAGATGGGAACTACGTAAAAAATGGAAGAATATACTCCTCTAATGAAACCCTACTTTTGCAGGGAGGGGTAAATGGAACCACAATAAGAGATTCTGCCAATGCCCCTATGCTTAATGTTAATGAGAGAGGAAATATTGAAATTACCAATAATTTAAAAGTATCCGGTGCTGGATCGTTCGAAAATGATGTTATTATTTCTGGCAATGTAGAAATAGGCAGTACCTTAACTGTAGGAAAAATAGCGGGAAACGGAGCTGGTACAACTGCTTTAAGTATCGTGGAAAATAGGACTTCTGGTCAAGGTGCTCACTTTTTAAGTGAAGGAGCCAACAATATTAAATTAGAATTTAGAAGTACAAATGGTGGCACGGTTTGGTCAAGTATAGGTACACAATCAAATACTTTTTTCAATATTAATGCTGGGAATGTAGGAATAGGAACAGATTCCCCTACTGAAAAACTAGAGGTAGAAGGTAATCTAAAAACTAACGGATCAGCAAAAATTGGAGGAATATTAGATATTCTAGATGGACCAAGCAACCTAAATATAAGAGGACACGAATTAACTTTCTTCCGTGATGGATATAACTATATAAAGTTAAATAATGGAGCTAATTCACACTTATCTTTTTGGGTAGGAAACAATACTTCCACTGAAAATGCACTATTACACCTAGATGCTAGCAATGAGGTTAAGGTGCGAGGTGATTTTAATATTTCTGGTATTACAGAGTTGGAAGATAAAATCTATTCCTACTACTCTGGGGATGTTATTTCTCTTTTGGGACAAAACCTAAAAACAATACGATTTGAAGATGGAGATCTTCGGTTCTGGACACAAGAAGG
>NZ_SMMB01000375.1 GCF_009711365.1 Xanthovirga aplysinae
GGTGATGGCCTTTAAAGGCCATCACCACTTTTGTATATTGTACAAATTAAATACAGTTTCCATGAACAAAGATGAATTATTAAAGAGCAATTTCCTGAAGCAATTTAAGACTTCAGAGGAGCTTGAGAGTTTTATGAAAGAGCTTTTCAAGCGTGGTCTCGAAAATCTATTAGAAGGCGAATTAGATTCCCATCTAGGCTATCAGAAACACACCAAATCTGAAAATAATAACGTACGAAATGGACATGGTCAGAAATCTTTGGAAAGTGAATATGGAAAGCTCAATTTAAAAGTTCCCAGAGATAGAGAAGGCAGTTTTGAGCCCCATATTGTTCCCAAACGAAAAACCAGAGTAGAAGCAATAGAAGACCTCATTATTAGCCTTTATGCAAAAGGGATGAGTGTATCTGATATTGAGGAACAACTCAGTGAACTATACAAAATAGACGTTTCTACTTCCAACAATTTCTGCCGTTACCAACAGAGTTATACAAGATATACAAGCTTGGCAAAACCGACCATTAGAGGAGCTTTACCTTATTGTTTGGATGGATGGTATCGTCCTTTAAGGTTAGGGATTGGGGGAAAGGTAATCAATAAGACTGGTTAATTTAGCTGTAGGTCTTAATCAACAGGGCTATAAGGAATTATTGGGCATGTGGTTAGGTTAAATCTGAAAGTTCATCTTTTTGGATGAGTGTACTTAGTGACATGCAAGCCAGAGGAGTACAGGATATTTTGAATTACCTGCACGGATAACCTGAAAGGGTTTACTTCTACAATCAATACCGTCTTCCCAAAAGCCCAAACACAAATTTGTGTTGTGCATCAAATTAGAAATGCTGGTAAATACGTCGTATGGAAGGACAGAAAAGCCTTCAGTGCCGATATGAAAAACATTTACAATGCTCCTAATCAGCAAGTAGCCTTACAGGAATTAGAAAATTTTGCTCAAAACTGGCAGGAAAAATACAGCTATGCGGTTAAAAGCTGGAGAGATAACTGGGAGAATCTTACCGTTTTCTTTGATTTCCCTGTGGAGATCCGTAAAATTATCTATACAACTAATCTGATTGAAAACTTGAATGGTAAAATTAGGAAATACACTAAAAACAAACTCTCTTTCCCTGATGATAATGCTGTGAAAAAATCCGTCTTTTTGGCCCTTAATGAGGTGACTAAAAAATGGACCCAGCCTATTAGAAACTGGGCCCTTATTTTTAATCAGTTTATTGCAATTTTTGAAGATCGTTTAAAAATTTAGGACTTAATTGTCTAAACCTACTTACACAGTTTTCCGGATAGTGTC
>NZ_SMMB01001017.1 GCF_009711365.1 Xanthovirga aplysinae
TAATTTCCATATTCTACCATGTTAAAAAACTACCTAAAAATTGCCTTTCGGAATTTAATAAAAAATAAATTTTACACCTTCATTAATGTAATGGGTTTGGCAGTAGGGATGTGTTGTTGCCTGCTGATCTTTTTTTGGGTACAAGGTGAATTAAGTTTTGATCTCCACCATACAAAAATTGACCGCTTGTACCGCTTATCTGGTGATGTAGCTTTAGGGAATTCAAGCTGGAATAGTGCCGACATCCCCTTTCCAATAACCGACGCCATAAAAGAAGAAATCCCGGAAGTAGAAGAGGTGGTTCGCCTCCAAAAAAAGCCAAACACCATCCTGGAATTTGAGGCAAGTTCTTTTAAGGTGGAAAATGCAGCCTATGCTGATTCCTCCCTATTTGATGTCTTCACCATTCCCCTCATCCAGGGAAACCCTGAAACCGCTTTGACCACCCCCGGTTCTATGGTGATTGATGAAGAATTAGCAGGAAAAATATTTGGAAGAGAGAACCCCATTGGAAAAATGCTAAAAGCAGACCAGGGGAAAACTTTTATGGTGAGTGGAGTTTTTAAAAAGATACCTGAAAATTCTCATTTTCATTTTGATGCTTTTTTTGCCTTGTCAGGATTAGGAGAACAATTAAATACGCATTGGCTTTATTTTGCCTACAATAGCTATGTAGTGTTAAGAAAAGGGACAAACGCGGAGGTACTGGAAAAAAAGATGCTTGACATTTCCAAAAATCATCTCACTTCGGTTTGGGCACAACTTGGCCAAAGCTGGGATGATATGGTCAAATCCGGAAATAAAATTGAGTTTTCTTTACAGCCTGTTAGGGACATTCACTTGTACTCAGATTTAATGGGAGAACCGAACGGAAACATCCTTAATGTTTATATTTTTTCTGCTATTGCAATACTCATTTTGTTAATTGCCTGCATAAATTTCATCAACCTGTCAACCGCCCGTTCATCTAAACGGGCAAAAGAAGTAGGGGTAAGAAAGGTTTTGGGAGCATTACGACCACAGCTTATTCGTCAATTTTTGGCAGAAGCTTTTCTGTTGACATTACTGGCTATGATTGTAGCTATCCCCCTTTTAGAAATAAGCCTACCAATATTTAACGATTTGGCATCAAAACAAATTAACCCAGAATATTGGGATAATTTAGGGCTTTGGGTCATACTAATTACAATATTTCTTTTGACGGCCGCTTTATCAGGTAGTTTTCCTGCTTTCTATTTATCCTCCCTGGACCCATCCATTGTTTTAAAAGGGAATTTGGGAAAAGAAATAAAAAAAGGGAATTTAAGAAACGGATTGGTGATCCTGCAGTTTGCAGTTTCTATCTTTTTAATCGCAGGAAGTATTGTGATATATAATCAATTAGATTTTTTAAAGAATACCAACCCTGGTTTCAACAAAGACCAATTAATTGTTTTAAATGACACCCAGCTTTTGGGCAGCCAAACAGAAACTTTCAAACAGGAACTATTAAAAAAATCCGTATTTAAATCCGCTACCATTTCTTCCTCTTTTCCTACTGCCCCCCCGAAGGATAAAAGGGATTATAATGCGGAAGACCAAAACTATGGGCAAAGTATTACCATGGAAAACTGGAAAGTGGATTATGACTATTTTGAAACCATAGGCGTTCAATTAAAGGAAGGGCGCTTCTTTTCCAATAAATTCCCATCCGATTCTTCCGCTGTACTGATCAATGAAGCTGCAGCCAAAAAGTTCGGATATCCTCAACCGGTCGGGAAAAATATCATTAGCGGAGTAGGTACTTTTTCTATTATTGGAGTAGTGAAAGATTTTAATTATCAATCCATGAGAAATAAAGTTGCTCCTCTAGTTTTCTTCTTAGGCCGTAGCCCAGAGAATATCACTTTTCGATTTGAGCCCCAACAATCGGCCCTGGCCATTAAAACATTAAAAGAAAGCTGGAATAAATTTGCAACAGGCAAACCCTTCAGTTACAATTTTCTAGACCAGCAATTCAATGATTTGTACCAGCAGGAAGAACAAAACGGAAAAATAATGAGTGTTTTCTCTGCCCTGGCCATTTTCATTGCCTGTTTAGGATTATTTGGACTTGCCGCCTTCACCGCCGAACAACGTAAAAAAGAAATAGGGGTACGAAAAGTATTAGGAGCTTCTATCAAGGGAATTGTAATGCTGCTATCAAAAGAGTTTACTAAGCTTTTATTAATGGCGTTTGTTATTGCTTGCCCATTAGCTTGGTGGGTAATGGATGATTGGTTACAAGGATTTGCCTACAGAACATCCATGAGCATGGGGGTATTTCTATTGGCCGGGCTGATCTCCTTTGTAGTCGCCTGGATTACTATGAGTTACCATGCCATTAAAGCGGCAACGAATGATCCGGTGAATGCTATTCGGTATGAATAAAGGCAAATTGTAACTTGGGAAAGTTCCTAAAATTTTTGCGAATTATTGAAAGAATCTTGACCTCATCTTTTTCAGAAAGGCTCTAAGGTAATAGAAAAAATCAATTAATTAATATCAATGTTATTTTTGTAAAATCTAATTTATTTCATCAATTACTACTAAATATGAAAAAATGATATGTATAAATTATTTACCACCAACATCCTTTTATTAGGACTATTTATTAGTCCTAACCAATTTCTTCAAGCCCAAATAAAGTTGAGTGAAAGCATTTTTCAAGAAATAATGACTGCTGATAGCTTACTTTTTGAGGAGGGGTTTAATAATTGCAATTTCGATGCACTACAGCAGCTTACAGATAAAAATATAGAATTTTATCATGACCAATCAGGTACAACCTTTGGGCAAGAGAATTTTATAGAAACCATAAAAAAGAATATCTGCTCCCTGGATTATCGACCTAAAAGGAAATTACTGAAGGAAAGTACTGAAATATATCCACTAAAAAATCAAGGGGAAATTTATGGTGTGGTCCAGAATGGCGTTCATGAATTTTATGCTGTAGAAGGAGGAAAAGAGCCTTTCTTGACCAGTACAGCCAAGTTCACCCATCTATGGATGAAAAAAGAAAACAAATGGATTCTTCAAAGGGTTCTCAGTTTTGATCATAAAGGTGCTAAGGAATTCAAAACCAAACTTGAAAAAGGGATCTTCGAAGATGAAGCAGGTATAGAGGATTGGCTCAAAGAGAACAAGGTTCCTGCTCTAGGAATTGCAGTCATTAAAAATGGCAAATTGTCTAAGGTAAATGTTTATGGCCACATTTTTAAGAATGAGCCTGCTCCCTATAATACCATTTTTAACGTCGCCTCTCTAACCAAACCCATAGTGACCATGCTGACCCTAAAACTTGTAGATAATGGAGATTGGAGCTTGGATGAACCTCTATATCACTATTGGGTTGACCCCGATGTTAAAAACGACCTTAACAGTAAAAAGCTAACAACACGCCATATTTTATCTCATCAAACAGGTTTTAAGAACTGGAGGAAGGGGAAGTTAACGTTTGATTTTGAACCGGGCACAAATTTCAACTACTCGGGAGAAGGTTTTGAATATCTTAGAAATGCTCTGGAGGCGAAATTTAAAATATCACTAGAGTCTCTTGCCGACTCATTAATCTTTAAACCATTGGAAATGAATGAAAGCTGGTTTACCTGGAGTAATTCAGTGGATGAAGAAAGGTTTGCAAAATGGCATAACAGTGAGGGAGAAAACGAATACTCCAATTTTAAAAGAAAAAATGCTAATGCTGCAGATGATCTTTTGACCACAGTAGAAGATTATGGAAAATTTGCCGAGTTTGTTTTAAATGGTGCGGGTATTACGGATGGATTATTTAACGATATGTTAAGTCAACAAAATGGAAAAGAACACAATACGAAAATGGGTTTAGGCTGGGAAATAGTGCCTAACATAAAAAATAATAAATATGCCATTCTACATACAGGCGGGGACGATGGAGTAAAAACTCTGGTCATCCTGTTTCCAGAATCCAAAGAAGGTATGGTCGTACTTACAAACGGGGATAATGGCAATAATTTATATGGAAAGTTAATCGAGGAGGTTTTATAAGGGAAGTGATTAAAGTTTTGACCTTTGAAATTTCTCTTTACCTAAAGAAAAAGTTTTTAACAGAAAGGAGTTCTTCTTGATTTTAGGAACAACGGAAGGGTTTAAATAACTATACACCGTCCGTCAGCAGACAAAGGCGTCCGGTGGAGGACGGTAAATATTCATAAAACTCTATTTACAGCCCATTAAGGGCTGTTTTTTATGGCATACTTCTTGAAAAACATTAAACGGGAATAAACAGCCAAAAATTTATTTTATCTTTCAGCCATGTTTAAAAATCATCTCAAAATTGCCCTTCGGAATTTACTCAAACATAGGTTCTACACCTTCATCAATGGGTTGGGGCTGGCCGTAGGGCTGGCCGCTTTTTTATTGATCGTTTTTTGGGTAAAGGATGAATGGAGCTATGATAAATACAATACTAAAATAGACCGTATGTATCGGGTGACGGTAGATTGGGGTTTAACTAAACCAAACCAACAAATGGCCTATTGTCCCATATTCTTAGCGGAAAAATTCAAGGAGATTTATCCGGAAATAGAAGAAGCAGTACGGATTATGGACATAGGAGACCATACCATAAACTATAATGAAAATAATTTAAAAACAGATAAGGTGGCTTATGCGGGCGCTGGTCTGTTTTCTATTTTCTCTATTCCTCTTGTAAAAGGAAATCCTGCCACTGCTTTGGTAGCACCTAATTCCTTGGTGATCGATGAAAGCACGGCCAAACGGCTATTTGGAGAGGAGGACCCACTAAATAAAATGGTGGTATTGGATAATAATGAAAATTACAAAGTAACCGGGGTATTTGAGGATATACCTGCTACTTCCCATTTCAAATTCAATAGCTTTGTTTCCATCGAAAATCTTTTGAAACAGGATTGGACAAAGGAGTTGACCGCTCATAGTGTTTGGACCTACCTGCTTTTAAGAGAACAAACCGACCCTAAATTACTTGAAGCCAAATTTCCACAAGCAATCAAGACGTATCTTTCCGGTGACATTTTGGAAATGACAGGTGTACCGTGGGAGGAATTGAAGCAAAATAACCTGAATTATGACTGGAAATTACAAGCGGTTAAGGACATTCATTTGCACTCCATTGTAGATGGGGAAAAAGGAGACATTATTTACGTCTATGCCTTTTCCTTTATTGCCGTTTTGATTTTGTTGATCGCCTGCATCAATTATATTAATCTGGCAACGGCTCGCTCAGCAGACCGTAGCAAAGAAATTGGCGTTAGAAAAGTAGCCGGAGCCTATAGAACCCAATTGGTCCGGCAGTTTTTAAACGAATCTTTACTTTTGAGTTTGATCGCTACCCTTCTTGCTATCGGATTAGTGGAGCTATTCTTACCTGCTTTTAACCAGGTGACAGGAAAATCTATATACGTGCAGTATTGGGGCAACTGGCCGCTTCTTATAAGCTTACTATTGTGTCCTTTGTTATTAGCCCTTTTATCTGGTTTCTACCCTGCCTTCCTTCTTTCTGGTTTTCAACCTGCCCGGGTATTAAAAGGAAAACTTAATTCCGGAATGAAAAACACCCGGTTTAGAAACATCCTGGTGATTATACAATTTTCCATTTCCATCTTCCTGACGGTGAGCACCCTTGTCCTTTATCAACAAATAAACTTTATTCAAAATAGAGATATAGGTTATGCAAAAAATCACCTTTTAATAGTGGAAGACACCCACCTTTTAGGGAAACAAAAAGAAAGCTTTAAAGAGGAATTATTACATAACCCACAATTTTTCAGCGGCACCTTTACCAATTACCTTCCGGTGGACTATTTTAATCAGGGGACCATTTTGAAGGGAAATGGACAATACAATAGTTTTGAATGCAGCACTTTGTTTGTGGATTATAGCTATGTCAGCACCCTGGGTATGAAAATGAAAGATGGAAGGTACTTTTCACCTGATTTCCCATCTGACGCTTCCTCGGTAGTACTTAACGAATCAACCATAAAGAAGCTGGGATATGAAGAACCCATAGGACAAACTATTTCAGCATGGGGCGAGGAGTACACCATTATAGGAGTGGTAAAAGATTTCAATTATTCCTCCATGAGGAACCGTATAAAACCCGCTGCTCTTTTTCTGAAACCTAACAATGGGGTGCTTACCCTTCGGATTGATGGCAACAGCACCAAGGAAGCCATTGCCTTGGTGAAAGAACAATGGGCTAAAATGGCCTCAGGACAACCCTTCTCCTATTCTTTTATGGATGAGCACTTTGACAAAATGTACAGGAAGGAACAAAAAACCGCCAGGGTATTATCCCTCTTTTCCGGCTTAGCTATTTTCATTGCCAGCTTAGGCCTTTTTGCCCTGGCCGCCTTCACCTCCGAACAACGAAAAAAGGAAATTGGAGTACGGAAAGTATTAGGATCCACTGTCCCATCAATTGTATTATTGCTATCTAAAGATTTTGCCAAACTCATTTTGATTGCTTTTGTAATTGCCTCCCCTATCGCCTGGTACGTCATGAACGATTGGCTTGAAGGCTTTGCCTATCGTACCTCAATTGGGGTTGGGGTATTTTTAATAGCCATAGGCCTCT
>NZ_SMMB01001005.1 GCF_009711365.1 Xanthovirga aplysinae
TTTTCCTTATCTTGCCTACCCAAAAACCATCTTAATTTCTATTATTTTTATCATTTTTTGAGTCTAAGCCAGCTCTTATTCAACTATGAAAAATTTTATACTTATTATTTTAGTGTTTTTTTCTGCTTATACCATTTCCTTTAGTCAACACACTAATGCCCCTTTAAATGAAGATTATTATCATTTAATTGATCGCTATGACATCAAAAATGGAAATTTATCCACACTTTTTACAGGATTCAAGCCCTTTAGTAGGTCGTCGGTAGTGCAATTAACAGATAGCCTTTTGTCAAAAGGACAGGCAATTTCAAACCAGGATAAGTTTAATATACAATACTTAAGAGCAGATAATTGGGAGTATACATCAGATTCCAGCTGGTTAAGTAGGGCCCCCGTACTTAAAAAGTTTTTTAAAAGTAAGGCAGATTTCTTTTATGTAAAGGAAAAGAGTTTTCAATTTAGAATTCAGCCGGTGATTTATTTCTCATTGGGATTTGATAACGATGGTACGGATTCCCCTTTTATTAATACCAGAGGGGTACAGCTTCATGGCAGCATTGATAAGAAGTTAGGATTTTATGCTTATATCGGCGAAAACCAAGCATCTTTCCCTGGTTATGTGCGGAGTTGGATTCAGCAAAAACATACTGTCCCTTATGAGGGTTTTTGGAAATCTTTTGGAGAACAAGGGGTAGATTATTTGGTCGGTAGAGGGTATTTGAACTTTAAGGTTACCAAACACATTACTACCCAATTTGGCTATGATAAAAATTTTATTGGGAATGGCTATCGGTCTATGATTCTTTCTGATTTTGGTAATAGCTACCTTTTTCTCAAGTTTAAAACTAAGATTTGGCGTTTCGAATACACCAATCTTTTTGCAGAGCTTTACGCGGATATAAATGCCAACGCTACAGGATCTATTTCTGGTAGTTATCCTAAAAAGTACATGGCATTGCATCGTTTGAGTTTTAATTTTTCGGACAATTTTAACCTGGGAGTTTTTGAATCAGTTATTTTTGGTAGGGCAGATTCACTGCAAACCAATTTTGAATTACGGTATTTAAATCCGATGATTTTTTATCGTCCTCTGGAACAGCAAAGTGGAAGTGCCGACGATATGTTGCTTGGTGCGGACTTTAAATGGAATTTTGCCAAAAGGTTTCAACTTTATGGACAGTTTGTTTTGGATGAGTTTGTGCTAAATGAGCTTAAAAGTGGTGATGGATGGTGGGGAAATAAATTTGGAGCACAACTTGGCTTTAAATATATTGATGTGTTTTCTATTTCCAATCTTGACCTTCAAGTGGAAACCAATTTGGCCCGTCCCTATTTGTATTCTGATAAGGTGCCTTATACTAATTATTCTCATTATACCCAGCCTTTGGCTCACCCACTGGGGGCAAATTTCAAGGAAACAATTGCTATTGTCCGATATCAGCCTACAAAGCGGCTTCATTTGAGTTCTAAATTACAAATGGCCCATTTTGGGACTGACACAGATGGTGCTAATTGGGGAGGAGACATTATGAAAAATTACAATGAACGAGAACAGGAGTATGGCAATACCATTGGTCAAGGAGTAAAAAATGAATTGTTTTATGGAGATTTTATCATTTCTTATCAACTAAAACATAACTTATTTGTAGACTTGCAACAAATTTATCGTAAGCTGGACAGTGAAGACGTTTTGCTAGACGATAAGAGTTTGTTTTCTTCGCTTGCTTTGCGTTGGAATATTGGCAGAATAAATCACCTGTTTTAAGTATACTCTTAGCAGTAGTGAAGGGAAAAAAGTTAAGGAAGAACTAAGAGATAATTACATCAATGAAAACATACTTTAGGATTTTATCCTACGCATTACCCATTAGAAAAAACCTGCCATTCTATGTGGTTTTTACCATTTTAGCTACAGTATTTGGAGCTGCTACATTTGCATTGTTGAAGCCCTTGTTGGATATTATTTTTGGTACACTAACTGAAGAGGAGCTGCTACAAATGAGTGTAAAGCCAAATTTTAGGTGGGAAATAGAGTATTTTCAGGATTTGTTTTACTTCTATTTCAAATCTTTTGCTGATCAATATGGAAAAATCGGTTCGCTTTACTTTATGTGTGGGGTAATTATTATTGCCGTGTTTTTGGCCAATGTTTTTCGGTACGGGGCAGCTATGATATTGGCTAAGATAAGAGCCAATGTGATCAGTAAATTAAGAAAAGATATCTTTAGAAAAGTTACCCGTTTGCACAGTGGTTATTTTTCCGAACAACGAAAGGGTGATATTATGTCCCGAATCACCAATGACGTGCAAGAGGTAGAACGTTCGGTAGTGGATTCACTAACTGTGGCTTTTAGTGAGCCTTTTACTATGGTGGCTTATTTTACCATTTTGTTCATCATGTCTGTTAAATTAACCATATTTACTTTGGTGGTTTTGCCACTTTCTGGCCTTATTATTTCAAGTATTTCTAAACGGTTAAAAAGAACAGCTCGTGCTAGTCAGGTATCTTTGGGTAATTTGGTAAATATTTTGGATGAGACCCTGGGTGGTATGCGGGTGATTAAAGCCTTTAATGCCCGAAATTATATCATTAATACTTTTGATAAAGAGGTAGGGAAATATGAACGAATAAATATTGCCATGGCCAGGAAAAATAACCTTGCTTCTCCTGCATCTGAATTTTTAGGTGTGTCGGTGGTAGCAGGGATTATACTTTTCGGAGGGTCTTTAGTGTTGGGTCAAGGAGGAGACCTGGAAGCAAGTGCTTTTATTACTTACATTTTAGTCTTCAGTCAGGTGCTTAACCCTATTAAAAATATATCCAGGGCATTTAGTAATGTTCAGCGTGGCCTCGCTGCAGGAGAGCGAATTTTTAGAGTAATTGATACCAACCCTGATATAAAAGATAGGGACAATGCTCATGAATTAGAATCCTTTGAAAGGGAAATAGAATTTAAGCATGTAGGTTTTGCTTATAATGAGGAATTGGTATTGAAGGAAATCAATTTTAGAGTCCCCAGAGGAAAAACGGTAGCCTTAGTTGGTCCCTCTGGAGGTGGTAAATCCACTTTAGCGGATCTCATTCCGCGATTTTACGACACAACTGAGGGGGAAATCTGTATAGACGGAACTCCTCTAAAAGATTTGAAAATAGATTCCATACGAGCACAAATGGGAATTGTCACCCAGGAATCGATTCTTTTTAATGATACGGTATTTAATAATATAGCCTTTGGGATAAAAGATGCCAATGAAGAAGATGTTATTCGTGCAGCCAAAATTGCCAATGCTCATGATTTTATTGAACAAATGGAAAAGGGCTATCAAACTAAAATAGGGGAAAGAGGTTCCCGACTTTCTGGGGGACAGCGTCAACGAATAAGTATTGCCCGGGCTGTTTTCAAAAATCCACCTATTTTAATACTTGATGAGGCAACATCTGCCCTGGATTCAGAGTCCGAAAAATTAGTACAGGGGGCTTTGACCAATTTAATGAAAAACAGGACCTCTATTGTTATTGCCCATCGCCTAAGTACTATTCAACATGCAGATGAGATATTGGTGATTCAACAAGGACGAATCGTGGAAAGTGGAAAGCATAAAGATTTAATTGCCTTGGATGGAGTGTATAAAAAACTGACTGAAATGCAGGCATTCTAAAAATTCTGAGCCAATTGGAATGCATCTTTCCGGATTTTTATATTTTATTGGCTACTTGTAATTTTTATAACCACTTTTTCTTCTAATTTTTTCGGGAAATTATTGTAAATTATCTCCCAGTAGGGTATAATGAAAATAAGCTTTCCTTCTATGAAAAATTTTAAGAATATTATATATTTTCTTGCTATTTTATACCTCCTCTTCAATGTTCTTTTGGTCTTTTTGCTGGAGTCCATTTTTGAGGGTTTAGGAAAAGGCTATTTCTTAATGTTAATTCCTTATTGGTTAGGATTGGGTTGTTTGATTATTCTTTTTGTTGTAATCATTGGAATTGTTCAGCACAAGCAAAAAACCAACCAAGTCAACCAATTAGAAAAGGAAAGTAATAGTTTAAAAGCCCGCCTATACGATCTCAATCAAGGTAAAACAGAACAGTCTAAAGAGCAGTCTTTTCCTAAAGATGAGGATCGATCTGAACAAAATAAACCAACCTCTTTGGGGAGGGATGAAGATTAAAGCCACTCAAATTTCATTCTCCCCAGCAAATTTCAAAAGTTTTTATTAATGCTGGCCAAAACCTACGGAAGCGCAGTTTTTGGGGTAGATGCCCAAAAAATCACCATCGAAGTAAACGTCGGAAAGGGAAGGAATTTCTTTATGGTGGGATTGCCGGATAATGCGGTTAAGGAAAGTGCACAGCGAGTAGAATCGGCTATAGGATGTGTGGGCATGCGAATGCCAAGAACAAAGGTGGTGGTTAATCTTGCTCCTGCTGATATCAGAAAAGAAGGTTCTGCTTATGACTTACCCATTGCCTTGGGTATTCTCAAGGCTTCGGGTCAATTGCAATCTGAAACATTATCTGACTATTTGATCATGGGTGAGTTATCTCTTGATGGGCTGTTGCGTCCTATTAAAGGCGTGCTTCCCATTGCCATTGAAGCCAGAAAAGAAGGTTTCAAAGGGATTGTTCTCCCTAAGGAAAATGCCTCTGAAGCAGCAATTGTCAATCAATTAGATGTAATTGGGGTTAAAACATTGGAGGAAGCCATTGGATTCTTTGAAGGACACAATGAAATTCCTTCTCTTCCTTCCACTACCCGAGAGGTTTTTAATGCAAAAAAAGGTAATTATGCCGCCAATTTTTCCGATGTCCAAGGTCAGGAAAATATTAAAAGAGCTTTTGAAATAGCCGCAGCAGGAGGGCATAATGTTATCATGATAGGACCTCCAGGAGCCGGAAAGACCATGTTGGCCTATAGGCTTCCTTCTATCCTTCCCCCATTAAACTTGCATGAAGCCCTGGAAACGACCAAAATTCATTCGGTGGCAGGAATCCTAGGGGCGGAGGCTAGCCTCATTGCTCATCGCCCCTTTCGTGCCCCCCATCATACTATTAGCAATGCAGCTCTTGTTGGTGGAGGGGGAATTCCTCAACCAGGGGAGATCTCACTTGCTCATAATGGTGTGTTGTTTTTGGATGAATTGCCTGAATTTCAGCGAACTGTCCTGGAGGTCATGCGACAGCCTTTGGAAGATCGAAAGGTGACCATTTCAAGGGCCAAGTTAAGTCTGGACTTTCCGACGAACTTTATGTTGGTCGCTAGCATGAACCCTTGTCCATGTGGTTATTATAATCATCCGGATAAAGAATGTGTTTGCTCTCCGGGAGTGGTGCAGCGGTATTTAAACAAAATAAGTGGTCCATTGTTGGATCGGATTGATTTGCACGTGGAAGTTACACCCGTATCTTTTGATGAAATGACCGCTGAAAGAAAAAGTGAAAGTAGTGAGGAGATCAGGAATCGGGTCATTGTTGCCAGAGGAATTCAGGAGGAACGTTTTCAGAAAATAAAAAATGTTTACTCTAATGCGATGATGTTTCCGCAAATGGTAAAGAAAATTTGTAGGTTAAATTCCGAAAGTCATGGATTATTGAAAGTTGCAATGGAAAAACTTGGGTTGTCTGCACGTGCCTATGACCGAATTTTGAGGGTTTCAAGAACAATAGCCGATTTAGCCTCACAAGACAGTATTCAAACAGAACATGTGGCAGAAGCCATTCAATATCGTAGTCTGGACAGAGAAAACTGGGCAGGATAGGGGGAAACCCATTCTTTAGTTCCTAATTATGAGGTAGTCACAATGCTATTGTGGATAGAATGAAATGAAAGAATAAATTGTTAAATAAGAGACGGTTAAGTAATTGTTTTGACCGAATCAAGAAATCAATATTTTTTAAACAAAAGGCGTGAAGTGTTTTAGTTTTTTAATTCGCTGCGCTGAAAAAAGAAAAAGGTTATGCCAGTTCGAAAATTGAAAGAATATCTGGATGAACGCAACATCAGGTATGTAACCATTCATCATTCGCAGGCATTCACCGCACAACAAATTGCTGCCAGTGCCCATATCAGGGGAAAAGAGTTGGCCAAAGCTGTCATCATTAAAGTAGGAGGGAAAATGGCCATGTGTGTTTTACCTGCTTCCTATATGATTGATCTAAACCTTTTAAGACAGGTGACAGGGGCTAATGATGTGGAGTTAGCCAGTGAATTGGAGTTTAAGAATCAATTTCCTGAATGTGAAGTGGGTGCTATGCCTCCTTTTGGTAATTTGTATGGAATGGATGTTTATGTGGCGGGTATTTTGAGTGAAGATGAGGAAATCGCTTTTAACGCAGGTTCCCATACTGAGTTGATACGTATGGCTTATCAGGATTTTGAAAGACTGGTTAAGCCCAAAGTGGTTCGTTTTGCCCATAAATTGGCGATGTGAAAATGAATTGAGTCGTAACCATTGGGGCAAAATGAAGGGAAGAGTCGATGTGAGGTTTTTTGAAAGG
>NZ_SMMB01000907.1 GCF_009711365.1 Xanthovirga aplysinae
TTGTAGATCACTCCTAAAAGCCCCAAGTTTTATCATTAAAATAATTCAAAAAAAGAAAGGGCACTAAGCCCTTTATAATTTTATCCTAATATGGATCAAAGAAAAATCAATCTGTCACACTAAGTGGTAGAAGAGAAAATATGGCTTTTACTATTCCCTCAGGGTCAAAGCCACACTCTTTATGTAACTCCAGCTGGGAACCATGTTCTACCACACGGTCAGGAATTCCCAATCGTTTCACCACGGCATTATAACCATGGTCACCCATAAATTCCAAAATAGCACTTCCAAATCCTCCCATTAAACAACCATCTTCCACGGTAACCACCTTTTTGAATTTACCAAAAACCTCATGAAGTAATTCTTCATCTAATGGTTTTGCAAACCGCATATCATAATGGGCAGGAGATACTCCATCTTCAGCCAGGGTTTCACAGGCATCAATTGCATAATTTCCGATAGGTCCAAATGTAAGAATTGCCACCTCTTCCCCATCTTTAATTTTCCTTCCTTTCCCCACGGGAATCTCTTGCATAGGTGTTTGCCATTCTGGCATCACTCCTTGTCCTCTTGGATAACGGATACAGAAGGCCGAATTTCTTCCAGGTAGCTGCGATGTAAACATCAGATTTCTTAACTCCGCCTCATCCATTGGTGAAGAAACCACAATATTAGGGATGGAACGCATATAAGCTATATCATATGCTCCATGATGGGTTGGACCATCAGCTCCGGCAAATCCTGCTCTATCCAAACAAAAAACTACAGGCAACTCTTGTAGACAAACATCATGAATAACCTGGTCGTAAGCCCTTTGCATAAAAGTGCTGTAAATATTGCAGAAAGGAACAAGGCCCTGAGTTGCCAACCCTGCAGAAAAAGTAACGGCATGTTGCTCGGCAATTCCCACATCAAAGGCGCGGTCCGGCATGGCTTTCATCATTAGATTCATAGATGAACCCGATGGCATGGCCGGTGTTACCCCCATGATTTTATCATTTTTTTCAGCCAATTCAATAATGGTATGTCCAAAAACATCCTGAAATTTTGGAGGCTGAGGATTATCATGGTGTTTCTTAAATATTTCCCCAGTTACCTTATCGAAAGTCCCTGGAGCATGCCATTTGGTTTGATCCTTCTCCGCTGCTTCAAAACCTTTCCCTTTAACCGTCAGACAGTGTAAAATTTTAGGCCCTGGAATATCTTTGAGATCATCTAATACGCTTACCAAATGATTCACATCATGCCCATCAACCGGACCAAAATAACGCAGATTCAAAGACTCAAAAAGGTTACTTTGTTTCAGCAATGTAGCTTTAATCCCTCCTTCTACTTTTGAAATGATTTCCTGGGCACTGGAACCAAATTTGCTGAATTTTCCCAGCAATTTCCACACTTCCTCCTTAACTTTATTATAGGTATGGGAGGTAGTAATATCTGTGAGATAATCCTTAAGGGCTCCAACATTTGGATCGATAGACATGCAATTGTCATTCAAAATGATCAACATGTTGGAATTGGTAACGCCTGCATGATTCATGGCTTCAAAAGCCATTCCCCCTGTCAGAGCACCATCTCCGATCACCGCAATATGCTGGCGATCTTTTTCATTTTTATAACTGGAGGCCACAGCCATACCTAATGCCGCCGAAATGGAGGTGGAAGAGTGTCCTACTCCGAAGGCATCATACTTACTTTCTTTTCTTTTTGGGAAACCGGAAAGTCCCTTATAGCGACGATTGGAATGAAACTGGTCCCTCCTTCCGGTTAAAATTTTATGTCCGTACGCTTGATGTCCAACATCCCAAATTAATTGATCATCCGGGGTATTAAAAACATAATGTAGGGCTACTGATAATTCGACAACGCCTAAACCGGCACCAAAATGCCCCCCATAAACCGATACATTATCGATTATAAATTGTCTGAGTTCTTTACAAACCTCTACCAATTTGGATGGATCGATCTTTCGCAAATCCTCCGGATTATTAATTCCTGACAATAATTCTCCGGCTTGTATTAGCATAGGGCTCAATTTTTCTTAAAAAGTTATCAACTCAAGTGGTTTATACTTTCTTTCACCACCTTGTTTTTATTTTCAAACAAGAAATTATATTGGCTTTCAAAAATCAATTTCAGCCTTCTATATTACCTTATCACTCAATAAACTAAAAAATATAAATTATTTGGCAGGTAACAGGGATTTTAGTTTGAATATATTTAATTCAGATGTAAAATTACGGTTTTTTTGATTACATCTGAAACTTAATAAAAATTATATTCTATCTTTGAAACACCACCCACCCCTGATAATCGTTTTAAAAAAATACTTTAGCTTCACAAATATTGAGTTTCGAAATCAAATTACCCCTGTTTGAAGGTCCTTTTGACCTTTTATTGTTTTTTATTGAACGTGATGAACTGGATATTTATGATATACCAATCGCCAAGATCACCAACGATTTCTTAGACTACCTCAATCATTTAGAGTCCCTCAACATTGAAGTAGCAAGTGAGTTTATGTGGGTTGCTGCCTCCTTAATGCGAATAAAGGCAAGGACCCTCCTGCCCCGTCCTGAATTAGATCAGGAAGGAAATGAAATTGACCCCAGAGATGAATTAGTGCAACATTTGTTAGAGTATAAAAAATACAAATCCGTAATCAATAAGTTGGCGGACATGGAAGAGGGTTGGTTAGACAAAGATCCTAGGGGAAATGTAAAAAGTGAAGTACGTGAACTTACCGATTCTCTGGATGTGGAAACTGAATTACAACATATTGATCTTTATAAATTGTTAAAGGTGTTTACCAAAGTAATGGGACGATTTGAAGTGGAACAACAACGCCCATCACATGAGGTAGTTCGCTACCCTTATACAATTAGCCAACAAAAAAGCTATTTACTTAACCTGTTGAAGAATGATCGACAGCTTGCCTTTTCTCAGATCATTGCTCAGGCTCCTGAAAAAATGTGGGTTATTTTTAGTTTTTTGGCTATCCTTGAGCTCTTGCAGCTTAAACAGATTACCATAATTTTGGGTGAAGGCTTCAATAATTTTCATATAAAGGAGTTAAAATTAGAGACCCAGTCAAACACATAGGTGGAAACTGGAACGAAATGGAAAAGGATTCGTAAAGTAGAAATATGTCAAAATTAAAGATAGATTTCTCCGATTAAATTTTGACATTTCCTTTAAGATTTAACGTAATTTGCAGTCGCCGATTTTTTTATAAGACTTTTCATGAAGCCGGATTCTAAACAAGTTTTTAAGACTTTGAACCCCAACAAGATTTGGGTTCCCGTTTTGCTGGGGTTAGGAATTGTCTTCTATTTACTCTACAGTGATCCGGATTTGACCTTCGCACAATTGCGTTTGGTAGTCGAGGCAACACCCTCATTTGTAATCCTGGCATTTTTTGTATTAATGGCCAGAGATGCTGGTTATTTATACCGCATAAGAACCATAACAGGCAAAAGGCTTAGCTGGACAAGCAGTTTTTATGTAATCATTCTATGGGAATTTAGCTCAGCGGTTACCCCTTCCATTGTTGGAGGCACAGCCGTAGCAGTGTTTCTTTTACTCAAGGAAGGATTAAACTTGGGGCGCTCTTTAGCTTATGTAATGCTGACGGCAATTCTGGATAATTTCTTCTTTATTGTTACTGCTCCCATGGTATTATTTCTGGCTAATGGGGAAGTATTTCCTCAAATGATTGGTTTAGAATCATTTTTAAGCACTGATCTAAAATACCTCTTTATCATCAGTTATGTGATGATTGCTCTTTATACCCTGGTGATGTTTTATGCCTTATTTATCCGACCAAGAGCATTTAAATGGTTTCTTTTAAAAATAACTTCAATACGATTTTTAAGAAAATGGAGATCACAAGCTTATGAGCATGGGGATGAGATTATTTTGGCTTCAACTCAATTAGCTGGGAAAAATTCAACCTATTGGATAAAAATAATCGCTTCTACCATTTTTATCTGGTCTGCCCGTTATCTGATGCTCAATTGTTTAATGGCTGCCTTTACAGATACCACCCTAAGGGATAATTTAGTGATTTTTGCACGTCAGGTGATTATGTGGATTGTCATGTTGATGTCTCCAACACCAGGCAGTAGTGGTACAGCTGAATTCTTTTTTAACAAATTTTTTCAGGATTACCTGGGAAACTATACCCTCGCCACCAATATTTTCTGGCGGGCTCTTTCGTATTATCCATATTTAATTGCTGGAGCTATATTCCTGCCTAAATGGGTAAGAAGGGTATTTTTCAAAAAAGAAGGAAAGGTGAAAGTGGAGCAATAAGTCTCAAAAATATTCTCTATTGAAAATAAAAAAGCTGCTTTCACATTAGAAAAAAGCAGCTTTTTAAAAATATTAACGCTTTCCTTTTGCTTAGAATTTCTCAGTATCAGCAAAAAAGAAGCTTCCTTCAATTTGAGCATTCTCATCTGAATCAGAGCCGTGAATAGCATTCGCTTCAATTGATTTAGCAAACAAATTACGGATGGTACCTTCTGCTGCTTCTGCAGGGTTAGTGGCCCCAATCAATGTTCTGAAGTCTGCCACTCCGTTTTCTTTTTCAAGGATGGCTGCAATAATGTGTCCTGATGACATATAAACACAAAGATCATTGTAAAAAGGACGCTCCTTGTGAACAGCATAGAACTGACCAGCTCTTTCTGCAGTCAGTTTTGTCATCTTCATCGCAACAATTCTGAAACCAGCCTCTTCGATTAATTTCAGGATTGCTCCCGAATTCCCTTCAGCCACTGCATCTGGCTTGATCATGGTAAAAGTTCTGTTTTTAGCCATTATAAAGTTGTTGGTTAATTTTAGTTAGTTTGAACCGGCGCAAAATTAAAATAAAAAACCGGAAATTCGAACTCCTACAATCTTTTAGATAATCAATGACCTGATTTTGATGAAATACCTGATTTATAACAAGAATTGATCTGATTTTTGGATGGAGGAAATAAAAAGTTTCCAAAAAACTTCAAACAGAATATACCTTACCACAATACAAATCTAAACTCTCAAGCAAACTACTATCCTTTCAAGAATTAATCATCTATTAAAAATTTAAAGGTAACCACAACTATTCTTTTTCATAATATATGAAAAAATTAAGCCAACCAATAAGTAAATTACCACCCCATTTAAAGGAAGGAAAAATGGAAAAAATAAACACGCTGGTATTTCTAAATTATTTTATAAAACTTTTTAAACCTTTTTCACGATTTACTGTCTTAGACTAAGATGAAATTCCGAAAAGCTGCTCGATGAATTTATTCTGC
>NZ_SMMB01000728.1 GCF_009711365.1 Xanthovirga aplysinae
TATTTTACAGTCTGTTCGCTTTAGTTTTTTGTGCTTCAATGGGAGCAACTACAATCGACAATTCTACAGTAGCTGATGTAGTGACAGTATCTTCTCAAGATTTAGGCGAAAATCCTGAAGATAGAGAAGAGGGGTATGAAGCAATGGAAGCTGTAGCTGAGGCCCAAGCTTTTATTTAGAACTGTTAATAATAAACTGTAGAGCATAAGGGCTCTACAGTTTTATCAGGTTTTTCCACTTTAGCACTTTCCAATATAAATAGGTGTTAGGGTGACAGGGTCTAAACTATAGGGTAAAGGTTAAAAGAAATGTCCTTATTTGATTTCAAGAACGACCTAACATATAAGGTGATTGCGTATTTAATTCTTGTTGACACCTTGAGCTCTCACTGTAACTTTCATTATTGTATCGAGTAAAATTCGGATTACAGAACGCCTTATTTAATCTGAATAGTCTCCTTGAGGCAATTATGATTGAGAAGGTATACTCAAATAAACTAGTGAAGAATAAACAATAAAAGATGAAAATTTTAAATCATATTGACAGGTATTTGATATGTTATATTCTGATTATTGTAGCCCTTATACAATTATATAACTCTCAGTTCAGTTCTCTCACCCCTTGGAAAGGTGGAGGTTTCGGAATGTTCTCAACAAATAAGCGTGCCAATATAACAGCTGTTGGCTATAAAGAAAATGGTGACTCATTACTGATAAGTATTCAAAGTAGTAAGTTCGATGTGCCCATTTCAAAAAACTTTCTTACTTCCACAAAAAATTTTCCTAAAATGGAAAAATTAGAAAAGTTAGGGAGTCAGATTGTTCCTTCCTATTTGAGGCCTAGTACTTTAGAATTCCCATCCAATATTGACGAAAGTACATTGCAGCACATTAATGATAACAACGAATTCTACAGGGTTATTTATGTGCCAAAATATTATCAAAACGATTCTACGGCTCTCGTAGAAGAAGCAGTAAAAATAGAACGTCTAAAGATCAGGCTATTTCAAACAGACTTTTTTGAAGAGGATTTAGCTGTTAGAAAAAGATTTATTAAAGAAATTGAAATAAGCAACTAAATTTTAAAATTACTATGGCACATATGATGCAGGCAATGTTGCAAAAGTATAATAAGGGCTTTGAATCCTTTCATGAAGAATTAATTTTCAAGTTTTCACTCATCTTACTTGTTTTAGATGGTAGCACTGGATGGGGCTTAGACGTGTTTATGAGAATCATCTGTGCTTTGATGCTCGCATTCAGTCACTTTGGTAAAAACAAAATCCTTTGGCTTATTATTTCATTGGGACTTTTATTTTTTAATAGTCAACAGTTTTACATTCTGGATAATCACAAAATACTATTTGTTTATTGGGTTTTGCTTATAACTTTTTATTTGTGGACAGATAAAGAGTTGAAATACCTTAGGTCTAATTCCAAAATATTAATAGGACTTGTAATGTTCTTTGCTGTCCTACAAAAAGTTATTAATGAGTTTACAAGTCCAGGTTTTATGCATGGCCGCTTTTTATTTGATGAACGTTTTATGCTCGTAACACATTTTTTAATAGAAACTCCTTATGAAGTACTTGCCAATAACAGGAATTCAATAGGCGTATTAAATATATTACCAGTAGATAATAGTTTTGTTACACTGTCCTCAACTCCATTTATGGGGCGTGTTTTATATGCATTCCAACTTTTTGGACTTGCATTTGAAGGTCTTGTTGCTTCACTTTTTCTTTTTTCCAAGAATGATAGCATTATTAAAGATATAGTACTCTTACTCTTTTGTCTTGGCACTTATTTTATTTTTCCAGTCATAGGGTTCAGTTCTATCCTACTAATCTTAGGGATAGCACAAAGTTCAAGAAAAATGAGAAAATTCTATATTCTCACTTTTATTTTACTTCAGTTCATTATCGTTCCTTGGCAGGAGATAATTTTTTATATTCAAAATGCTATATAGTTTAGACTTGGGCCTTTATGAATAAAGGAAAACTTCTAGGTTCTGCAGTTGTACTTGTAATTATATTTTTCGTCGTTATTTCTAAGGATCAAACTGAGGAAAAATATGTTACCCATGTAGAAGCTTTTGCTGGAATTGATGCTATTTCAAAACTTCTCTCTGAAAGATCACCTTACTTCGATATTAATAGGGACCAAGTTATCAGTAAGATAGATATGGTAACCGAAGAGTTGGGAGCGAAAGAGACTATCGAAGTCGATGAATTCTTAAATGGAGTGAAACAAATATTTTCTGAATTGGGAGATAGGCATGCTTCAATAAAAAAATTGGAATCAGAACTGAAAACAGAAAAATATTATTTGCCATTTGCCTTAGCTCCTTGGCAGAGGGATAAGGTAATTGCACTCCGTCAAAATCCCAATCTTGAGTATTCTCTGTACTTAGAAAAATTTCCATTTCTTTCTAAAATTCAAGGTGAAAATATAATTGAATTTATATCTAGACATGATATACTAAATAAATATGCTCCGAGCCAAACACGGCTATCTTTAGGTGTAGAAAAAATGAATGAGTTTTATCAAGTTGATGATGGTTTCAAGATTGGAGATAGTGTTAGCCTCAAATTTATGAGTGCAAATGAGGAATCGGATACCTTGATTTCAGTTAAACTCGTAAATTCCAAAACAAAATGGCGTGAAATAAACAAATACGTATTTCAGTCTAAGAAGACAAAAGAGCCATATGATTACCTTCGTCATACTTATGGAGATGGTATAGAGTATTTGAGACTTAACCAAATGTTTGATAAATCTAAAGATAACCTCTTTTTTCAATGGTTAACGGAATATATGAATTCAATAAGAAACTCTAATGCGCTCATAATTGATATTAGACATAATTCGGGTGGAAGTAGAGATTTGATAGATTTTTTCTCCAATTATTTTATAAAGCCTAATGATTTTTTTGTTGCTAATTATGCGAAATATAAAGGAAAGGTAACAAATACTATAAAAGAAAGTTTGATTAAGCGCAGTCTTTATCCTTTTGATCATTTTATTGATGATAACACTCAGCGTTTGGTACTCGAAAAATTTTCCTCAGGATTAAAGAATATTAAAATTTCTAAAGATAAGGGTTATAGTGATTACTACTACATGATGTTAAAAAACAACAATCATTTTGTTGACTACTATTACTTTGACAAGCCTGTTTATCTTATTATTAACGAGCACACCTTTAGTGCTGCTAGTGTTTTTGCCTCATCATTTAAAGGTTTGAGTAATATAGTTTTAGTGGGTGTTTGCAGCGATAGCTCAAGCGGTTTGGCTAAATCCTATGAAGTATCTGGACTGCGATTGAGGTTTTCTCATATGCTGTCTTTTCAAAAAGACGGCAACTTATTCGATGGGAAGGGTACTGAGCCCGATATTGAAATTAACAGATCGCTCAATCACATTTTTGGAATTGAAGATCACCAATTAAATATGTTGCTTACAAAAATTGACAAACAAAAAATTGTCCCCCCTCCTAAAGCCCAAAATTAAGGATTTTGAATCTTCTAAATTATGCATTTAG
>NZ_SMMB01000777.1 GCF_009711365.1 Xanthovirga aplysinae
TATAATTTGATCTTGAATCTGATTTTTAATGAGTGAATAAGGATTACCCTGTTTTTCTTGCAGAATCATAGGAAGTCATAGTAGTTCATAAAAGAGAAAAACAATCCATCAACTAGTACTAAATACCCTATTTCATACAGGGGTCTCCTCTTGTATTCACATAGATAATTTGCGTTATTTGTGTAGCTATTTAAGATCTTTTTTTTAAAGTAATTGGATTTATAATGGGCTGCAAAATATTACTGTTTTTGTCTTTTAATTTAGTTCTTCAGTGGATCACAGGGAGTATTATTGCTCAGGGGGTGGAGTATCCCACCGTAGATTTTAGTATGCCTATTGAGGTGTGTATTGGGGAGCAGTTTGAGGCGAAAGATAAGTCAATAAATGTGGACAGGATTTATTGGGATCTTTGCCCGGAGAGTTATCTAAATGAAGGGACAGCAGAGTTGTTAGGGAATTTTCCAGAAGTAGGTTCCTCTTATAGTATGTCTACTGTTCGTGATAAGTATGGCTTGAATACTTTTCTCGTGGGTAGTGGCAATGATAAGCTCACCAGATTGTCCTACACAGAAGGATTGAATTCATCTTTTAGCCAATCTACTTTGGGTGATTTTGATGGTGTTTTGACTAAACCAAGTGGTATAAAGTTTACAGAAGAAGCGGGGCGATGGATTGGGGTAGTAAGTCAGACAAATGGGACTGTCGCTATATTGGAGTTTGGAGACGATGTTAGCTCTATCCCCATAGCCAGTCAGGTAGAAGGGATAGCTGGATTAGGTTATCTGGTGGGGATGGATATTGTAGTTGAGGACTCTAACTATTATGTTTTTGTAGTGAATAGGGAGGGGGATGTTTATCGCTTAAGCTTTGGCAACAGTTTGACTAATTCATTCCCAACAGTAGATCAAATTGAAGTTAAAAATGGAGCTTTGTTGATGAATATTCAATTGGTTAAAACATCAACTGGCTGGTATGGTGTTGTGGGCTCAAATAGTAATGACAAGGGTATTTATTTATTACATTTTGGGCAAGAATTAACTAATAACAATCCCTCTATAAATCATATTTCTGGAAGTGGAGGAATTTGGGGAGGGCCCCTCTCTGTAGTTCACGAAATGGATGAATACTTTGTATTTCAAAGTACAGGAAATAGTCTTACCCGTGTAGATTTTGGGACGAATTTGTCAAATCCTACCCCGGTGATTCATGATTTAGGAGCATATGGTTTATTAAATAATCCATTATCCTTTGAGATGATAAACGATAGAGGAGAATATTTTGGCATTGCTTATGGACGCAATAATAATCAATTAATTCTCATTTCTTATCCTCGAAGCTGTGAATTAATTCAGGCAAATCCCCTGGTATTATCTTACGAATCTTCTGGAGTCTATGACATTATTTTGAGAGGTTATAGTGGATCAGGGCTTGAAGCCACCAAGAAAAAAAGGGTTACAGTAATAGAAGAAAGTTATGCCCCCGAAAATGATTTTATCCTTGATAATACTTGCATTTCTTCTGAAAATACATTTAGCCCAATTTCCAACCAAGTTATTTCTTCTTATATCTGGGATTTCGGTGATCCCGACAGTGGCGAATCCAATACCTCCACCTCCCCAAATCCCACCCACCAATTCATTGTCCCAGGCGTCTACACCGTCCGCCTAACCGTTGAATCGGAAAATGGCTGCTCAAACTTCATCGAAAAAGAAATTACTATTTACGAAGAACCCATACCAAGTTTTGAAGTTAATCAAGACCCAAAATGTAGCAATGGCCCCATTCAATTTACCAACACTTCCACAGGAGAAACCGGAGAATTAGTAGAATGGCTTTGGGATTTTGGAGACAGCCATACCTCCACAGAAAAGGAGCCATCATATACTTATGAAGAAGGAGGGGACTATGAGGTAACACTAACAGCCAAAATCCCCGGGTGTACTTCTACATTTGAGCGAACTATTACAATAACGGAAGGCCCAAAGCCAGCATTCAGTTATACCGGCGATTGCTTCGAAGAAAAATTAATTTTCACCAACCAAACCACTGATGAAAATATTGATGTTTATCTATGGCAGATTTGGGATGAAAATCAGCAGTTGTTGGAGGATAGTCAAGGTATTAATTTTGAGCCAGAACTGTTGGAACCGGGTATTTATAGGGTAAGCCTAACTGCAACAAACGATCTGGACTGTAGCAATAAATATATTGAAGAGGTCACCATTCATTCCCTTCCTGAAGCTGCTTTTGAAGCTGATTTGGCTTGTAGCGGCCTTGAAGTTAGATTTTATGATCAATCTACGGTTTTAAGTGCTAATATCTCCGCTTGGAATTGGGATTTTGGAGATGGTCAAACCTCGGATGAGCAAAATCCGGTTCATGTTTATGAGGAGCCAGGTGAATATTTGGTTTCTCTATGGGTAGAAAGTGAGTATGGCTGTATTAGTGAAACCACAATTGAGAAAACTATAACCGTTTTTCCTTCTCCAGCGTTGGATTACAATTTTTTCCAGGCTTGTGCTACGGGTTACCTATCCCGTTTCGAGGCTGAAGCTTCTGTAGCGGATGATTCGGGAATTATCGAATGGGAATGGGTGATTAAAAATTCGATTACTAACCAAAGTTTTTATAGTACTGAACAACAAGCTGAATTTAATCTGCAGGAAGGGGAGTATGAGGTGTATTTAAGTGCCCGTGCAGGGAATGGTTGTATGGTACAAGTGGAAAGGACGGAAATGGTTTATCCTATTGAATCTTTGAGCCCAGACTTTTCCTGGTCGAATGCCTGCCAAAATGAAGAGATCACCTTTACTCTTAATGAGGAAAGCAACCGACCTGAAATTAAGGTGTATTATTGGGATTTTGGAGATGGAGAATTTTCTGGGGAAGAGCAGCCCATTCATGTATTTAAAGATGAGGGAGAATATGAGGTGAATTTGCAAATTACCTATGAGGGTGAAGCATGTATTAAGGACGTTTCCAATAGCGTATATGTGGGTAAAAAACCGGAAGCGGAGATTTATGTGTCCAATTCACGAGGTGCTTATCCATTCGAGGTTGAATTTGAAAATGTTTCAAATTATGCAGAATCTTATTCCTGGTATTGGGGAGATGAATTGATTAGTGAGAGCAAAGAGCTGATTTATACTTTTGAGTCAATTGGAACTTACGAAATCAAGTTGGTCGCCAAAAATAGGGAAGGTTGTACAAGTGAGGTCTATCAAACCATTGAAGTGGTTGAACCAGAATTAGATGTTGTTCTGCAGGGTATTAGTGCTGAGTGGGATGCTGATGGGGCTCTTAATTTTAATTTGTCTATAAAAAATCAGGGGAGTGTTTTATTGGATGATAGTCTAAATATTGTAATAGAACTTGGACAGGAATTTCGTATTAAAGAATCATTTCAGGGCTATTTAGGAGCAGGAGAATTAACGGACTACAGTCTAAATGTCGGGGTTCCAGCTTTCACAGCTCAGAAGTTGTCTTTTGTTTGTGCTTCCTTGGAGCCTCAATATAATCGGTATGAAGAACTAGATTCAACTAATAATAAGGCTTGTGTGCAGTTGGAAGGGGAGGAAGGAAATAATTTTACAGTGCTTGACCCTTATCCGAATCCAGTACGTGAAGAGCTCAATGTGTCAGTGGTTTTATCCAAACCAGGTGATCTACAAATTAGTTTTTGGTCGGTTTATGGTGGCTTAGTGTGGGGTTACAATTATCCGGATGCACCGGAAGGAGGAAATGAATTTAGCTATGATTTAAGGTCGTTCAGAAAGGGTCTTTATATTTTGAAGGTAAAATATGATGGGGTAGAGGAGGTAAAACGGGTAATGATTAATTAATTAATTAATTAATGAAGATTGATAAGTGAAGAATGGAGAAGTCTTAATTA
>NZ_SMMB01000786.1 GCF_009711365.1 Xanthovirga aplysinae
TGGGTAAGTTGTCATTAAATCATTCCGAAACTACCTTGCTATTTAATAAGATAAAAGAACAAAGTGATTTTTTATTGGACAAGTTAAAGAATCTCTTTTATGCCTCCGTAATTCAGCAGGAAGAGCTGGAAGTTGATGCTGTTAAATTTGAGGAAATTATTCCGAGACTATTGAAGCCTTTTCTTGATGATGAGAGCTCAATTGGCATTGATCTCCGTTGGAGAAATGAATGTTCACAGCCGTTTTATAGCGACGTTCGACTTGTTGTGGCTATTATTAGGAACCTGATTCAAAACTCCATTCGCTTTAGGGAAAATAATAGAAAAGATGGGAGCTTTGTTCATATTAAGATTAGTGGCGATAAAAATGAGGTGCGAATATTAATCGTTGATAATGGGCAGGGAATTCCATTGGGACATCAATCTAAGGTTTTTGATATGTTTTACAAGGCTAATATTCAAACTGCAGGTTCGGGTTTAGGACTTTTTTTAGTGCGAAAAGCTGTTGAAAAATTAATGGGCAATATTTTACTGAAAAGTGAGTCTGGCCTTGGTACCACAGTAGAAATAATCCTTCCTTCACTACGCAAAGAAGAAATTTTAAATAAAACCCAGGTTTGAGATAGGTTTTTACTCTCTATATCTCTTTTATAAGTTAAGCTGTAATTGTTTCAATTGATGTCCTATTAAGGAGAAGTTTTTCATTTGAGGTACAGTTAATCGGAAACCTAAAATTAATATATCATCTATTTGTGGATGATTGTGTTTCATCCATTTTTCAATCCTTTCCTTTAATATCATCTGTTGCTTTTCCATAGGTTCGTTATGGATGTCCAGTAATAATTTCCGCAGACGACTTGCCATAAATTTTCTTCCCTTGTTTCCACCAAACTGATCTTGATAACCATCGGTAAAAAGGTAAAAAGTGGTTGGAGTATCGATAATTACCTCATGTTGCTTAAAGTTTCGCTCTTCCAAATGAGGTAAACCACCGATGGATAATCGGTCTCCTTTTATTAGGTTCGCCTCCTCATTTTGAATGATAAGAAGTGGGTTTTTAGCCCCGGCAAATTCTACCTTGCAACTTTGCTTATTGATAACACAAAGGGCAATATCCATACCGTCTTTATTACTGTTTTTATCTTGACGTAGGGTATGTAATATGCCTTTATGAAGCTCATTAAGGATCTTGTTGGCCTGTAATATTCCTTTTTCATGTACAACCTGCTGAAGGACCGTGCTTCCTGTCATGCTCATTAAAGCACCAGGAACTCCATGCCCAGTACAATCTGCCGCTGCAATGATTATTTTATTGTCTTTTTCCGCAAACCAAAAGAAATCTCCACTCACTTTGTCCTTAGGGCGAAAAAAAATGAAGGAATCAGGTAAAACATTTTTGATTTGATTGATTTCGGGTAAAACAGCTTGTTGAATTTGACGAGCATATGAAATGCTTTTATCATGATTTTGATTTTGTGTTTGAAGTTGGGCGTAAACATCTTCTAAGACTTCCAATTGAAGACGAATTTCTTCTTTTTGAAGCAATACTTCATGGGTTCTGTGCTTTACCACTTTTTCCAATTCCTTTTTTTGTGTCTTCATATGGTTCAGTCTATATCGGTACCATAAAAAAGCTCCTCCTATCATCAATAAAAAAACAATAATTCGAAAATATATTTTATCCCATAAAGAAGGACTAATGGTAAGTTCCAGAGTGGTTCCTTCCTCGTTCCAAATTCCGTCTGCATTTGATCCTTTTACTTTAAAAAGATATTTTCCAGGAGGAACTCCTGTATAGGTTGCAAAATTCCGAGTTCCTACGTGCTGCCAATCTTTGTCGAAGCCTTCTAGTTTATAGGCGTATTTATTTTTTTCAGGACAAGAGTAGTCAAGGGCAACAAATTCAAAGGTGAAGAAGCGTTGATCGTGAGAAAGTGAAATATGTTTATTCTTTGCGATGTTTTTCCGAAATATTTCAGATGAATTGTTCCCTTGATTTGTTCCTAATAGATTAAAATCTGTGATAGCCAACGGGGGAACGACAGTATTGTCCAAAATGGAGTTAGGATGAAAAAGGTTAAAGCCGGAATAACCACCAAAATAAAATTCACCTCTACTACTTTTTAAGGTGGCTCCAAAAATAAAACGATTTTCTTGCAGCCCATCTTTTCTGTTGTAACCTTTAAAAGTGAGGCTATCAGGATTAAAACGGGCCAGTCCCTTTCCGGTTGTTACCCATAAATTGGTAAGGGAATCCTCCAGAATATTAATGACTATATTATTTGGAAGTCCATTAAATTCAGAAAAATGTATAAACTCCTTCTTTGATCTGTCAAATAAATTTAATCCTCCACCACGTGTTCCAATCCAAAGTCGGCCTTTGGAGTCTTCATAAATACTGGTAATTACTTCACTACTGATACTATGAGGGTTTTTCCTGTCAAAATTGAAACGAGTAAAAGAATTTTTATTTTTATGGAACTGATTTAGTCCTTTTAAAGTCCCTATCCACAGGTTTCCAAATGAGTCTTCAAAAATGTTTCTAATAAAATTGTCACTGATTGAGAAAGGATCATTTGGATCATGTCGATGTACTTTAATAATTTCTCTTTCTTTACTTATTTGTATAAGTCCTTTTTGTTTTGTCCCTAACCAAAGTGTTGCATCACTATCTTCAAAAACATATCGTACTTGAATTTTTGTGCCTTTTTCACCCACTTTTTCCAGATTGAAAGGGGTGATTTTATTGTAAGAAGGATCAAAGATTTTTAAACCTCTGTCTGTACCCAGCCAAATAGTATTGGAATGATCTTTAATAATAGATCCGATTTTTTCATTTCCTATATCTGGTGAAGTGGTAATGTTTACGAATGTTTCCTGGTTTCTATTAAAGCGCTTTAACCCCTTTTCGGTACCAATCAATATTAGACTATCATTTTCTTCAAAAAAAGAGTAAATAACATCTGAATTTAGGGTAGGGGAAATAGTTGTTTGTTTCCGGTAGTGATTGAATTTTTTTATTTTATTTTCAAATCTGCTAATTCCTTTAGATGTCCCTGCCCAAATGTTTCCTACCTTATCTTCCATTAGGGTTAGCACTGAATTATGAATAATGGTTTGCTCTATGTTGTGGTGTTTAAAAATTTTGATCCCTTTGTGATTGGGTTGATATAGGTTAAGTCCGTTATTTGTTCCTATCCAAATGTTTCCTCTTTTATCTTCCTTTAATGAGCTTATTTTTTGGCTGCTTAATTTATCAATGATGTCCCCATCATTTCCAAATCGGTGAAATGATTGAGTTTCTTTATCAAAACGATAAAGTCCTCGCAATTTGGTTCCAATCCAAATATCTCCACTTTTGTCCTCTAGAATAGAAGTAATCAGGGGATTGGGTAAACCATTATTGATATAATGGATTACATTTCCGGATTGTGGTTCTAGGCAGTTAAGGCCCCCTCCTTTGGTTCCTATCCATAGTTTACCTTCTTTATCCTCGATTACTTTTGAAATATTATTATGGCTAAGTGAATTGGGATTTTCGGGGTTATGAAAAAAGTTGTTGAACTCTTCGGTTAAGGGATTAAAGCAACTTAATCCACCCTGGGTGGATATCCATAATTTGCCATTTTTGTCTTCATAAATATCATTGATGTGGTCATGCGCTAATCCACTTCTATCCAGATCAGGAGAAAAGTATTTAAAAAAGCGATCATTTTGTGGGTCATAGTAATTTAATCCAGATTTGGTACCTATCCAGAGTTTGCCTTTTTTGTCTACTAATAATGCTGTTATGTAACTGTGGCTAATAGAAGTGGAATCAAACGGAAGCTGTTTATACCTTATTAATTTCCTTCCGTCATATCTGTTTAGTCCATCAAAAGTTCCGATCCAGATGAATCCGGTGCTGTCCTGGGCTATTGCATTAACTCTTGGATGAGAAAGTCCTTTTTCTTCCGTGACATGAGAAAGCAAATAATCATAGTTATGGGCAAATATTTT
>NZ_SMMB01001184.1 GCF_009711365.1 Xanthovirga aplysinae
TTTATTAGTATTAATTCAGCCAATTTTTTGAAAGCAGCAGAGTATGGAGAAACGGTAAAATTGGTCATAAAAACTCTAAAACTACGTCAAAATATGTCGAAGCAATCAGGAAAGGCATATGTCAATGATGAAATGATTGTGGAAGCCACCTGGATGATCTTTCGTATAAATGACCCTTAATCAGCAATTTTCCCCCTTTTTTACAAACATTAAATTTGATAAAATCTAGAACTCTCAGTAGGACACTTTAACTACTAGCTAAATTTTTTACTCCTAATAAAAGCTTATCCAATTCTTCAAAACTGTTTTGAATTCCACAAGATACCCTCAATGCATTTAAATTGTTTTCCACAATTCCTCTTAGACGACATTGATAATCCTTCCTAAAACTGGCTTGAATTTTTTTAAAATCTTTCCCTTTTAATTTAAAAGTAACTATAGCTGATGAAAACTCTGGATTTGATGGGCTCAAAATCTCAATTCCCCGGATCTTTTGCAGTTCTTCAATTAAATATGTGGATAACTTTCTCCCTCTCTCTTCAATATCTTTTATTCCAACAGAAGTAATAAAATCTATAGCTGCTCCCAATCCCATGATTAAAGGGGTGGCCCTAGTGGCATATTCTTCTCTGTTGGCTTCTTTTCTATATGTTTGTTCTAATTCATTCAGAGAATAGTTATCAACAGAATAAGGCCCCACATAAACAGGATTCAATTTTTCCATTATAGACTCATTCATATAAAGCAGCCCGCTGCCCTTGGGGCCCAAAAGCCATTTATGTCCGCTAGTGGCATATAAATCAGGAGAAATATCCTCTAAGTCCACATTGATCATACCAACTGCCTGTGCGCCATCCACACAAAAGAATATATTTTTGCTTTTGCAAAAGGCAGCAATTTCCTTGACGGGAAGAATCATTCCATTTGTACAAGTAACGTGGGGAATAGCGACCACCTTCGTTTTAGAACTGATATTTTGCTCGATAATTTGAAAGTTATTTTCTCCGCTCAAATCTGGTTCTATCAATTTTATATTTATTCCTTTGTCTTTTTTTAGAGCAATCCAAGGTATGGCAGCTCCAGGATGTTCATGAGTGGTCATCAAAACCTCATCTCCCCTTTTTAAAGGCAAACTTCTAGCCATTATATTTACTCCCTCAGTGGTATTTCTAGTGATGGCTATTTCCTTTGGCTTCACACGGAACAAACTTGCTGCCTTCTTATGAACGCTAGCCACTTCTTTATATCCTGATTCACTTATGGTCTCCAATTTTAACATCCATTCATATACAGTATCAATCACTATTTGAGGAGAAGGCCCCAGACCGCCTGTATTAAAATAGTTTCGATCTCTTGTTAAGGGAAATTGAAGCCTTAGCATTTTCCAATAATCATCCTCTAAGGAATTTCCCTCTCTTAAAGGATCAAACTCTTTAGAAGAAATTCTTTCTAATAAAGGTTTATAAATAGGATTAAAAAATTGGCAATAAAAGGGATACAAAATATTGCCCAAAAATGTATTCTTAATAAATTTACTTCTGGTTATTTTAGTTTTCAAAGGAATATTTTATTGGTTAAATGAATTATTTTACCTTTAAAAAAAGGTTATAGGGTTAATATCATTTTAATAACTTTCTTTTTTAACTGAATTACCATCAACAATTATCCACTGTATTTTAATTTACAAATATCCTTTCAATCAAAATAAACATTATGAAAAAACTCATTCACAAAGGTTTTATGGCTTTAGCCCTCTCAGTGAGTATTTTAGCCTGTAAATCTCCAAAAACTGAAGAAGATACCTCCACCAAAAAAGAAACAATGGTAAGTTCGAAAGATTTATCAACAGATTTTCACAGTCATGCAAATCCTGGAGAGGCTGTAATCACCCATTTAGATTGGGAAGCAAAAGTGGACTTCGATAAAAAAATAATAAGTGGCATAGCACGCTTATCTATTAAAAAGACAGATAAAGCGATTAAATTAGTACTAGACACCAAAGGATTAAATATTGAAAAGGTGACGCTGGGAGATCAGGAAGAGCCAGCTGGATTCACTTTAGGAGAAGCTCACGAAATCTTGGGAAGTGAATTAACGATCCCCATAAATGAAAAAACAAAGAAGGTGAATATTTATTACCAAACCAGCCCTAAAGCCGAAGCCTTACAATGGCTAGATCCTGTTCAAACGGCCGGTAAAAAACATCCATTCCTTTTCACCCAATCTCAGGCCATACTTGCCCGAAGTTGGATTCCTTTGCAGGATTCTCCAGGAATTCGTTTTACCTATACAGCAAAAGTGGAAGTTCCAAAAGGATTAATGGCCTTAATGAGTGCAGAAAATCCTCAAAAAGTAAATGAAGACGGTATCTATCGTTTTGTCATGCCACAACCTATACCTGCCTATTTAATGGCTTTAAGTGTAGGTGACCTGACTTTTGAATCACTTGGAGACAGATCAGGGGTTTATGCGGAAAAACCTGTAATTAAAAAGGCAGTGTATGAATTTGGGGAAATGGAAAATATGCTTGCCGCTGCAGAAGAGCTATATGGACCTTATCAATGGGGTCGATACGACCTAATTGTACTTCCACCAAGTTTTCCTTTCGGTGGGATGGAAAATCCCCGTTTAACTTTTGCTACTCCTACCATACTTGCAGGGGATCGATCTTTAACCTCTTTAGTGGCACATGAATTAGCCCACTCCTGGTCAGGAAATCTGGTTACAAATGCCAATTGGAATGACTTCTGGCTAAATGAAGGATTCACAGTTTATTTTGAAAACCGAATTATGGAAGCACTTTATGGTCCTTCCTACAGTGAAATGTTAGCCCAGCTAAGTCAAGGAGATTTAAAAAATGAAGTAAATGACTTAATGAATGGTCCTCATCCGGAGGATACTAAATTGAAACTTAATCTGACCGGAAGAAACCCGGATGATGGAATGACGGCCATTGCCTATGACAAAGGTTTCTTCTTTTTAAAGACCTTAGAAAACAAGGTGGGTCGGGAAAAATGGGATAACTTCCTTAAGGAGTATTTTACTGAGAATGCCTTTAAAACCATGACAACAGAAAGTTTTATTAGCTATATGAATGAAAACCTATTTGAAAAAAATGGAATTCCAGTAGATGATAAGCTTTATCAAAATTGGATTTATGGTGAAGGATTACCTAAAGATTTCCCTACCGTAAAGTCTGAAAGATTTGAAAATGTGGATAAACAACTAAAAAAGTGGATAAGTGGTAGTAAAGCTAGTTCCTTACAAACCAAAGATTGGAGCACGCATGAATGGTTGTATTTTATCCGCCAATTACCAAAAGATCTAAAAATTGGCCAAATGAACCAGCTAGATAAAGCATTTAAATTTACAGCCTCAGGCAATTCGGAGATTTTAGCTGCTTGGTTTATTCACGTAATTGATAATCATTATAAGGCCGCCTATCCAAAAATGGAGGAGTTTCTAATCAACGTAGGAAGAAGAAAATTCTTGGTTCCGGTTTATGGAGAGATGCTTAAAGAAGAAGGCGGAAAAGAAATGGCACTTGATATTTATAAGAAGGCCCGACCAAATTATCACTTTGTCTCTTCCAGTACACTGGATGAAATGTTAGGTTATTCCCCTAATTAAATAATTCAAACTTATAATTAATGAGTCATTGCCATAACAAAGTCAAATCACATTAAAATAGAAAATAAAACACTAAAAAAAGCTGTCCACAAATGTGGACAGCCTTTTCATTATTCACTATGTGTTATTTGCTTTCTTAATTAAAAAGGATATTGATTTTCCGCAATTACCAAATCGGCAACTCTTCTTCTTGCTTCTTTCAAATTAAAAGGATTTACTTTTGTAAACCTTTTTAATCCCATCAATAGCATTCTCTCTTCATCTCCCTGAGCAAATGCATAAATGGCTTCTTTACCTACAGAATTAATCTTATCCACTGCATGATACAGATAGATTCTTGCCATATCGATGTGAGTTGCGCAAGCCTCTTCTCCTTTCACTCCTACCAATTTCTCTACCCTTAAAAGAGTTGATTCGGCCACATAAACCTCAATCAACATATCCGCCAGATTCATCAAGATTTCCTGCTCATCCTTAAGGCGTGTCATAAGGCGTTGAGCAGCAGCCCCAGCAATCATTAATCCACTCTTTTTCAGGTTTTTCAACACTTTTTTCTCCTGTGCAAACAAACTAGTATCTTCCGCTGCACCAAAATCCGGAATAGAAGTTAATTCTTTGGCAACTGCCATTGCCGGTTTCATCACATCCAACTGCCCTTTCATAGCTCTCTTCAAAAGCATATCGATCATCAACATTCTGTTGATTTCATTGGTACCTTCAAAAATTCGGTTGATTCGAGCATCTCGATAAGCCCTTTCCATTGGAGCCTCAGCCGAGAATCCCATTCCGCCATAAATTTGAACACCTTCATCTACTACATAATCCAAAGTTTCAGAACCATGCACTTTCAAAATTGCACATTCAATAGCGAATTCTTCAGCAGCCTTTAATTTTGCTTTTGCTTCATCCATTCCTCCTGCTATCAAAGCGTCATAAGCATCATCAATATTCTGTCCTGCTCGATAAAGCGCTGATTCCGTAGCAAATAATTTGGTGGTCATTTCAGCAATCTTATATTTTATTGCTCCAAAAGAAGAAATAGACGTTCCAAATTGTTTTCTTTCATTAGCATAAGTAGTAGCTCGCTGCAAAGTCTTCTTTGAAGCTCCAACTGCCGCTGCACCTAACTTTATACGGCCAATGTTCAGAATATTTACCGCAATCTTAAAACCATTTTGCCTTTCAGAGAGCATATTCTCCACTGGCACTTTACAATCATTAAAGAATATTTGACGAGTAGAAGAACCCTTAATTCCCATTTTTTGCTCTTCCTCATTCATGGTGATGCCACCAAAACCTTTTTCAACAATGAAAGCCGTTAGATACTTATCATCTTCAATTCGAGCAAAAACAATGAATACCTCGGCAAAACCACCATTAGTTATCCACATTTTTTGACCGTTGATGAGGTAATGCTTGCCATCTTCTGTCAATTCAGCCTTTGTTTTAGCAGCATTTGCATCTGATCCTGAATCTGGCTCTGTTAAACAATAAGCTGCTTTCCACTCCCCAGTAGCCAGCTTTGGTAAATATTTAGCTTTTTGCTCCTCATTACCATAATACAGAATAGGCAAAGTTCCGATTCCAGTATGGGCAGAAATGGCCACTGCAAAGGAATGTCCTCCCCCTGTAGCCTCTGATACCAGCATGGAAGTGTTAAAGTCCATACCAAAACCTCCAAATTGCTCTGGCACTGAAGTTCCTAATAATCCCAATTCACCTGCTTTATCCATCAATTGTGGCATTAGATCAGGATTTTTATGAGAATCCAATTCCTCTACAACAGGGTGAACTTCATGCTCAATAAATTCATCACAGGTATTAGCAATCATTTTCTGTTCTTCGGTCCATTCTTCAGGAATGAATACCTCCTTGGCTTCTGTTTCTCGGATAAGAAACTCACCACCTTTTATCGCCCTTTTTTTATCAGTCATTTCCATAATTATATCTTTTTGAAAATCTCAACAGTTTTTAGTTTGAATGAATGTTATTTCAACAGTTCGCATCGAAAAGTCACAGATTTATTACTTGCCTAACTCAACAATTCATAAATTCCTGCTACACCCTGGCCTCCACCTACACAGGCAGTAACCATTCCGTATTTTTGCCCTCTTCTTCGCATCTCATTAAATAGTTGAACAGAAAGTTTAGCACCTGTACAACCTAATGGGTGTCCCAAGGCAATAGCTCCACCATTCACATTTACAATTTCAGGATTAAGATCCAACTCTCGAATAACGGCTAAAGACTGGGCCGCAAAGGCTTCATTTAACTCAATCTGTTCAATATCCTTAAGAGATAATCCAGCTAATTTCAACGCTTTTGGAATAGCTGCTACTGGTCCTATTCCCATAATTCTAGGGTCAACTCCAGCAGCGGTATAACTCACCATTCGTGCGATAGGCTCCAAGTTCAACTCTTTCACCATTCTTTCAGACATCACCATCACAAATGCGGCACCATCGGAAGTTTGTGAAGAGTTACCAGCAGTTACCGAACCTTTATTTGCAAATACAGGCCTTAACTTTCCTAAAGCTGCAATATTGGTGTCAGCTCTTGGTCCTTCATCGGTATCCACTACATATTCTCTAGTCTTTTTTCTTCCTTCTTCGTTCAGATAGGTTTCTTTGACGGTAATAGGTACTATATCATCCTTAAATTTCCCATCTTTAATGGCTGCTAGAGCTTTCATATGAGAATTGTAAGCAAACTCATCCTGATCTTCCCTAGAAACATTAAATTGCTTGGAAACTTCTTCCGCAGTTATTCCCATACTGGAATAATATTCAGGGTGCTCAGTGGCAACTTTGTAATTCAGTGCCGTTTTATGTCCCATCATTGGAACCAATGACATGGATTCGGCACCTCCAGCAATGACACAATCGGCCATTCCTGCGTGAATTTTAGCTGAAGCCATACTGATTGCTTCCACACCAGATCCACAATAGCGGTTTATAGTAACACCTGGAACTTCAATAGGCAGGGATAAAAGAGAAATCATCCGGGCCATTTGCATACCCTGCTCTGCTTCTGGAATAGCACATCCCACAATGAGATCATCCACTCTTTTGGGATCCAAACCATTTACTGAAGCAGTTAAATGTTTAATAACATCGGCAGCCAGGTCATCAGGGCGGGTAAACCTGAATCCCCCTTTTTTGGCCTTTCCGACAGCCGTTCTGTATCCGGCTACTATATATGCGTTCATTTGCTTTAAATTTAGATTTTAGTTCTAAGGAAATAGTTATTAGAAATCGGAAATACCATCTCTAATGTCATCCCACTAATTTTCCAACAATTAATTTCTTAATGGTTTTCCTGTATTCAATAAATGCTGAATTCTTTCCAAAGTTTTCTTTTCTGCAGTTAGCGAAAGGAATGCCTCTCTTTCTAAATCCAGTAAATATTGTTCGGAAACGTTTGTCGGTGCAGATAAATCACCACCACACATCACATGAGCAATCTTATGGGCTATTTTCTGATCATGTTCAGAAATAAAATTCCCCATTTTCATACCATGAACTGCAGCCAGGAACATGGCCATACCAGATTTTCCTTGCACCTTAATGTCCTTTCTTGGAGCAGGCTTCGTATACCCTGCTTCTGCCAGTCGAATTGCGGTTGCCTTAGCCTCTGCAATACGACGATTATCTTTTACCGTAATCCGATCTTTATCTGTAAGGATGTGCATATCTTTTGCTTCATGAGCAGAAGTAGCTACTTTAGCAGTAGCAATATTCATAAATGCATTTTGCAAGGCATTGAATTCCACGTCTCCAGCTTCAAAACGATCGGAAACTCTTAAGGTTAATTCCTTAGTTCCACCACCAGCAGGAATTAATCCTACGCCTACTTCAACCAAACCAATATAGGTTTCAGCCGCTGCTTGTATTCTATCTGCATGCATAGTCAATTCACATCCTCCACCAAGGGTCATACCATGAGGTGCAGCCACTACCGGAATGGATGAATATCGAGCCCGCATCATCGTATTTTGGAATTGACGAATCATCATATCTATTTCATCATATTCCTGCTCTATAGCATACATTAATAACAAGGCTAGGTTAGCACCTGCGGAGAAATTATCTCCCTCATTGGCAATTACCAGACCTCTGAAATCTTTTTCAGCTACATTAATCGCATGATTAAGTCCTTCAATCACTTCTCCTCCCAAAGAATTCATCTTAGTATGGAATTCCAGGTTAAGGATTCCATCTCCAATATCGAATAAGGTGGTTCCTGAATTTTGCCAAACTACTTTATCTTCCCTAAGATTATCTAGAAGAATGAATTGTTCTGTGCCAGGGATTGCCTTATAAGATTTTGAAGGAATATCATAATACTTCCTTACGCCTCCATCTATCTTATAAAACGAATTGGCACCACTTTCTAACATTTCATACACCCACAAGGCTGGTTTATAGCCTGCCTCTTCCATATTGGAAACCGTTTTCTCTAGGCCAGCAAGGTCCCAAGAAGCAAAAGGACCTGTTTTCCAACCAAACCCAGCGCAAACTGCGTCATCTATTTTATATAACTCGTCAGCTATTTCCGGTATACGGTGAGAAACATATTGAAAAGAATGGAAAAACACATCCCTATAAAAATCAGCAGCCTTATCTTTTCCGTTCAAAATCACCTTAAAGCGATCTTTCACATTATCTATGCTCTGGATTGCATCAAGAGTGCCAAAACGCACTTTCTTTTTTGGTTTGTAATCCATATCCTCCAAATCGAGGGTAAGAATCACCTTTTTACCATTTTCATCCTTGGTCTTTTTATAGAATCCCTGGCCAGTTTTATCACCTAACCAATTACTTTCCTCCATTTTCCGCACAAAGTCTGGAACATTAAAGAGCTCTCTTGACTCATCCTTGTGCAATCCTTTATGAAGATTATCAGCTACTTTAATAAAAGTATCCAGTCCTACTA
Organism: Xanthovirga aplysinae; assembly: GCF_009711365.1. Classification (GTDB taxonomy): domain Bacteria; phylum Bacteroidota; class Bacteroidia; order Cytophagales; family Cyclobacteriaceae; genus Xanthovirga; species Xanthovirga aplysinae. The sequence continues at coordinate 8,566 of NZ_SMMB01001184.1, forward strand.
TATCAGAAGTTCTAAAGGTAGCAGATTTGGCTCTTCCAATCGCAGGCCCTGTAAGCTTGTCCACTTCATCGATGGTGAGGCCAGTTTTCTGCATGGCATCGAAGGTCTTCAATATACCAAACACTCCAATTCGATTGGCAATAAATGCTGGAGTGTCTTTACAAAGAACTGTCGTTTTCCCCAGGAATTTATCCCCATAATGCATCAGAAATTCGACAACTTCAGGATCTGTTTTTGGGGTAGGAATAACTTCAAAAAGTTTTAAATAACGAGGTGGGTTGAAAAAATGTGATCCGGCAAAGTTCTTTTGGAAATCTTCACTTCTGCCTTCCAACATTAGGTGAATTGGAATTCCTGAAGTATTTGAAGTAATTAGGGTACCAGGAGTTCTATGTTTTTCCACCTGTTCAAAAACCTTTTTCTTGATGTCCAGGTTCTCCACAACCACCTCAATTATCCAATCAGATTCGGAAATTCCCTTCATATCATCTTCAAAATTTCCTAATCGAATTCGATCAGCAAATGATTTATGATACAGCGGAGCTGGTTTGGATTTTATCGCAGAAGTAAAAGCTTCGGAAACAATTCGGTTTCTCACCTTTGGATGTTCTAAACTTAATCCTTTAGCTTCTTCTGCCGCCGAAAGACTTCTCGGCACAATATCCAAGAGTAGTACTTCTACCCCGATATTGGCGAAATGACAGGCAATTCTGGATCCCATAATTCCTGAGCCCAAAACCGCCACTTTTTTAATCGCTCTCTTCATTGATTTTATTAATTTAATTTAGGTATTGAAGATTTTATTTTCGTCAACTAATTTTTGAATGTCCGAGATCACTTCAAAAAAAACCTGAAGCTTCTCTTTTGGTATAGATTTCTGCACTACCTGATTAAAGGTAACCACAGTATTTCTTGCCTGTTCCCTCAATTCCTTACCTTCATTTGTAAGGAAAATTCTAACCAATCGCTTATCCTTAGGATCTTGTTGCTTGTAAAGAAGTTTTTTTTCTTCCATACTCTTCAATAAGCGAGTAAGACTCCGAGCTTCTAATCCCATTAAAGGTGCAATCTTAGTGGCTGGAGTTCCTTTTTTTGAAATATTTAATAACACATACCCTATTGAAGCGGTCATACCCGATTCCGCAGCCTTTTGGTTATAAGCTCTGGATATTGCATGCCATAAAGTTTTAATAGGATGATCGACGGTCTCTTCTTTTTTCATAAATTCTCTGTTGCTGAACAATATACGGAAAAATAGTATGCTTGCATACCTTTTAACGAAATTTATTATGCAAGCATACTATTTTTCTCTTTTTTTCTTCGATCTATTAAGAAAAATATGAAAATTGACCTTGACTATAGGATTAAAAGGTTAAATGATAAAGGGGACTTGAAGCTTCCAGGTTTGCCCTTGAAAAAGCACTCAATTAAAGGCCTGTTAATTTTGGTCTATTGATATTAATATAGTATTACTTATTAAAAGATTTTGAAAACAGAAGTATCCGCTAATAAATGTAGTTACTACTTTCCATCCAGTAAATATCTACTTGAAAGGATGAATCAAAGAGAGCTGGTATTACTGTATTAATTCCCAACACGAGAAAATGGAAAAGGAAAATTTAGAAAAGACTAAAATTTTAATGGACTGTATTTAATTACTGTTCATCAAGCACTCCCCTCAGAATAATTTCATTTTTCACAAGAAAATAGGGATAATTTTCGAATAAAGCTAAGTGGAGGGGTAGATATTATTTAAATGTGGATAAGTTGTGGATAAAGCCAAATAAACAGAATATTACCGCAAATTTAGAACTATATTATATTTAATTTATTTTTAAATTTTATCCTTTTTTGTATTAATAGAAAGACAAAACAAAATTTTATGAAATTAAATTTGGATTTATAACTTAATGAAACTTATTAACATACGAAATTGATAATTTCCTTTCCCTCGCACAATGTCAACAACAATTAATGTAAATCATCAAATCTACAATAAGCACTTATAAC
>NZ_SMMB01001097.1 GCF_009711365.1 Xanthovirga aplysinae
AGATGCCCATGTTAAAGTTTTTGATGGTGACGTTGGCATTGCTGTTCTGGGGGAATTTGAGGAGGAGTATGACGTTGCTGTTCTGGGGGAATTAAATATAGAGCCAATCCTACACTACGTAACAGATGAAAAAGGAAGCCTTGCAATCGAACAACTGTTAGAAGATTCCTATCTGGTATATGTCACTTATGAAGCAGATGAGGAATTACTTTATGTCCTAAAACAAATTCAAGTATTTGATGGACAAACAGATGAAATAACCCTTGTTCCTATGGCCGAGGAGGTAGAAACAGGAACAGTAATTGTTCATTTGGAGGAAGAGCGAAATATTTTGATTAATTCAGGCATTATGCAATCAGGGCTGGAAATTCAAATAGGGCTAATTCCTTATGAAGAAATGTTCGATCATATGGATTTGAATGAAATTTGGGAAGGGAGAATTACGGAAGCACAGGCAACCAGTTCAGAAGTTAAATTTGAAAATGTCCCTGTTGGAGAATACAAAATTTTAATTAATGTAAATGGGGCAATAAGAGATATCAGAAGGAGTTATGTAAATTTAGTTGAGGGTCAGGAAAGAATTACTGATGAAGAGATTGACATTACTGAACTCCCCTTTTTAGGTCAATGGAAGTTCCAGTCTGCATTAAATGAAAATGGGCAGGAAATAGATGTACCTTTCAATGAAATGATGATAGGATGGGATTATGATATTACCATGGGCTTCAATGACAATAGTATTTTAGATTTTGTTGAAAACATAGAGGATTTTTATGAAGCTGGAGAAGAATGGGTTTATCTGGAATTTGATTTTGTTGGAGGCGAAGATTTTAATCCAATTTACTTTAGAAGTTTTTACTACTCTTTAAACGATCTTTCAATAGCTCCAGATTGGGATAATCTAAATAATAAAGAGAATTATCAAGGAACAACTTTGAGTTTTAATGTTTATGATGAGGAAAATGGCAATTATGTAGTCACTTTTACCAGGGATAATTAAGGGCTAAGCTTGGGGGATTTTGATCCCTCAGGCCTATTCATCTACACCTATTCAGTATAGGATGCTTTTTAATGCCCTGTTATCAAAACCTATCCATTTATAGCTCTATTTCTTTAGAAAGAAATAGTTTAAGGGGCCTAAAGGATTCCCAAGGCCCTTTTTATCTCTTTTGGCGAAGCTTGGTGCTTCATGGGAATTCTTTACCCAAACTGTGGATTTGCAAGTAAAATTTAAACAGAAGAAAGGAGTAACTTCCCTAAAAATCCTAAAGAGTTTATTCCTAGTCGTCATTCATCAGAATCTTTGATTTTAATTGGTCTTCCTTCTTTAGGGCTCCTTTTTAAGAATACTAATCTTATGAAAAAGACGAAGTGCTAGTTATCTGAGCACCACTACAACAATATTTTACTGTCTTTTGTTTAGTACCCTATTTTTTATGTCTACTAATTGTCTACTGTATGGGGTTCTAAGCAACCCTAGTTTTCTCGAATATTGCAAAATAATTATATAAAATATTTTGGTTTAGGAGCTTATTAAATAATAGTGCTATTGGTAGGAAATTAAAGGCTAAAGTAAACCCTATGAGACCAATGCTAACGTTGCCTTTTGGTTTTATTGGATGTCAGCTTATGTATCATGTATCAAAACTGTAAAGGGCCATTGTATTTTAAAAATGATGAGTAGAATAATATCTAAATACCAGAAAAAAGGATGAGTATAATTCCGGTGCTCCTTTTAATGAAGAAATATGGGTGAATCCTATAATGAGTTGATCAATATAAGTCACTTTAACTATAGCTATTTAACAATTGACTTTCCACAAAGAGCATGCTTTGATATTTATTCTGTTCGAGCATAATGTTGAGGTAGTTTAATGAGGTGGTATTTGGGCTTTTAACCGGAAACTAAGAGAAAAACAACAAGAATTTACGGCTTTTCAAAAGCCTGTTACCGCTAAAATATTTTTTGGCAAATACTAAAAGGAAAACCATTAATTTTTTAACAATCCAAATCAAAAATGAAAAAGAACATCGAATCAAGAATCAATCAAAGATTAAAGTATTTATTAATTTTTCTAATGGGAATTTCCTTCTTGACGGGCTGTAACAAGGATGAATCAGAAAAAATTGATCCTATTATTGAAGAGGAAGAAGGCATAAGTGATGGTACGGAAGATACCTTTTTAGAGATTGACCCCAACGGTCAGGTAATTTTAACCAAAGAGATGTTGCAAGCTCAATTGGCCGAATTAGGCCTGTCCGAATTGGTTCCCAATGTTCGTTATGGAATATTGAAAAACACGGTTTTTTACAAAAGTAGTTTTAGGGGAAAGGAAATTACCGCCAGTGGCGCCGTACTCAGCCCTCTTTTAGAAGATGGAGAGGAGCTCTCCAATCCTTATACTTTTCTTTATTCCCATGGTACGGCCTTTTCAAAACTGCAGGCCCCATCTAGCTTTTCCTTGGAAAACGAAATATCCCTTTATGCCCTGGAAGTGGCACCCGCATTTGTAGCCACAGGGATGGGGTATGTCTTTCTACCGGATTATCCAGGATTAGGAATCAAAGACGGAGTTGCCGTACAACCCTACTTTTTGAAGGAAGCCTCAGCTGCCGACAGTAAAAATATGCTACTAGCTGCTGATGAATCCCTGCGAGCACTGGGCCATACTCCTCCAACAGAATTTGTGCTCACGGGCCATTCTCAGGGAGCTTATAACACCCTTGCTATATTAGAAAAACTACAGCAAAGCCCGCTTAAAACGGATCCTGCCTTTATAGGTGCAAGTGCAGGGATTTATGATCCTCAGTTTTTAAGTAGTATTTTAACGCAAGCTCCAGCTTTTTCTAGGCCATCCTTTTTGGCCTTAATCGTCAAGTCGTATAAAGAAAATAATCCGGAGCTTTTTGCCAATATCACCTATTCGGATATATTCAATGCTCCTTACGACCAATTAATCGCTACCATGGATATGAATGGGGACTTAATTTCTCAACAGATTGATGCCATGCTCCCTACTCAGTTAAGTGGTGAAGGCGGCTTGCTTCAAGTTGGTTTTCTACAAATGTTACAAAATGAGAACAGCCCTATTTCTCAAGCTTTTGCTGCTAATGCGGTGTTGGGTTTGAACCCTAACGGACAAGACGGAATCATCATGCATAGCGATCAGGACGAAGTAGTGCCCTACCAAAGCAGTGTGCAGGCCTTCGAAATTTTGAAAATGCAAGGGGCCAGCGAACTGGAATTGGTCATTGAGGCGAATGGTGGCCATGCAGAATCCATTGCCCCTTTCATATATGAATTTAGCGAGGCTTTACTTCAATTGAATTAAAAGCATAACCCTACTAAAGGCTCCCTTGGGAATAAACCAAAGGGGCCTTTGGTTACCAAACTCACTTATATGTATTCCTTCGTATGAAAAAATATTCTATTTCATCTTTCTTGTGCCTGGTTTTTATGGCGCTGTCTATTACACTTTTTACGCAAAACAATAATAAGCTGATGGGCACTGCTGCCTGTTTGAGCCTTCCCGGATCTGCTATATTTGGGTGGACAGTGAAATAAGCTAAAAAGATTAATTCTACAGCATGATGGAAAAAGGAGATCTAATGATAAAGCGTATTAACTGATGACCATTAAGTTTTGTCACCCAGGTAAAAAGTAAAAGAAGTAGCCGAAAAACTAGACCTTTGTGTTGATTGACTTAGATGATGGAAAGGAGAATACCAACAGTATGGTAAAGGTGGTTTTTACGGTAAGGACAAAGTAAAAAGGTCGGAGGACCATGGGGAAATTCAATGGTTGAAAAAAGCGTTTCATAAGGCTACAATAGAAAGGTGCATTTTAAAAAAGGTAGTTAGAACCTTCTCCAGGAGAGGCAGCAAATCTTTCAGTTCCCCTTAAAATTATAAGCAAATGACATTTATAAAGTTAGCTGATATTTCTGACATCAAATCAGGAAAGATTAAAGAAGTAAACTTAGGAAATAAAAAAATTATTCTATTTGAATATAAAGGGTTACCAAAAGCTTACCAAGGAACTTGCCCTCATCAAGGAGGTCCTCTAGTGGAAGGCCATTTTAAGAATGGAAAATTGTTATGTCCTTTTCATCAATGGGAGTTTTCTTGCTCCGACGGAACCAATAAAAAACATAAGGTATGTTTAAAAAGCTACCCCATTGTGGTTAGGGAGGAAGGTATTTTCCTTGACCCTAAGGAGATTGATAAAGAGGGTGTTCAAGAAGAAAAGGAGAGCATCCAAACTATTGAAGATTTACCCTCACCAAAAGGAACTTTTCTTTTAGGAAATTTGCCGCAATATAAAGCGACGGAAAAGCATTTGGCATTAGAAAGTTGGGTGAAGGAATGTGGTCCTCTTTTCAGAATCAGTCTTATGGGGAAAAGATTTGTCGTTTCTGCAGACCATGATTTCAATCATCAGATTCTGAAAAACCGACCAGAAAAATTTAGAAGGTATTTCAAGATTAGTGAGATCATGGAGGAAATGGGAATTCTTGGAGTGTTTAATGCAGAAGGTGAATCTTGGAAAAAACATCGGAAAATAACGTCAGAGGCCTTGAATATGAAAAATATAAGAGGCTTTTTTCCTACGATTGCAGAGGTTACTCTTCGTTTTTATCATAAACTGAAAAGGTTAGAGAACCAAGGTGTGGAAGTAGATATTCAACAAGAATTGATACGCTATACGGTGGATATTACTACGACCATTGCTTTTGGTTACCCAATGAATACCCTTGAAAAAGAAGGGGATGTGATTCAAACCCATTTAGAGAAGATCTTTCCCATGATTAACGCAAGAATCACGGCCCCATTTCCTTACTGGAGAATGTTTAGATTAATAAAAGACCGAGAACTAGATCATTCTTTATTGGAAATAAGAAAATCCATTATGCATTTTATATCAGTAGCCAAAAATAGGTTGAGCATATTCCCTGAATTGAAAGAAAATCCAACTAATTTTTTGGAAGCCCTTTTGGTACAGCAAGAGAAAGAAGGGAGTTTTTCTGATGATGAGATTTTTGGTAATGTTTTCACCCTTTTACTGGCTGGAGAAGATACCACTTCTAATTCCATTTCCTGGGCATTGTTCTATTTGGCTCAGAATCCAGAAATTGTTAAAAAAGTAAGACAGGAAACTATGGAAGTATTCCCCGGGGAGGTTCTTCCAGAGGATTTTGATAAGATCAATCAATTGAAATATACCGAAGCTGTAGCGATGGAGGCTATTCGACTAAAACCGGTAACCCCACAATTATTTATACAGTCATTGGAAGACCAGCAGATAAAGAATCTAAAGGTGGAAAAAGGGACGACCTTTATGCTGGCAAATAGAGTTGCACAGATTGCTGAAGAAAATTTTACAAAGGCACAGGATTTTTCTCCCGAGCGCTGGTTAGGAACCGGATGTCCTATTCATACCGTTCATAAGCCAGAAGTGATAAAAGCCTTTGGAGCAGGATCTCGATATTGTCCAGGTAAGAACCTGGCCATGCATGAGATGATTATGGCCCTTTCTATGATTTGCAAAAATTTTGATTTGGAATTGACCGTTGAGCCAGACCAGGTAAGGGAAGTTTTTGCTTTTACGATGTATCCAAAAAATTTAGGGCTGAAATTTAAATCTGTTCCCCTTAGTGAATTTCAAAGGAGTTAGATAGCATATTAAAATTTGGAAAGAAGGGGACATTTGTTGCTCTATTGCTGGTGAAGAACGGATAGAGGGAATGAGCTGAAATGAAGGGGTAAGAAGAGATGAAAAATTTTTATGTTTTTCAAATATTTGAAGTTGAAAAAGATTAGAAGTTTATTAAGATTTTGTGGAGCCCTTTGGGTATTTGGGATTTATACTGCCCGGGGTCAAAGCGTGGAAAACCCAAAATCTATCACTATTGCACCAGATAGGGCATTCGCAGTGGATTTTATTCATGAGGGCGCTGGTTCTAGTGTTATACTTGGTTTTTTCTATCTGGATATTGATACGGATAAGGATGGGCTACCGGATTTTTTTGAAACCGGACCCTCCGACGACCTCGATGGAGACGGATTAACCAACATTATGGATCCCGATGATGATAATGATGGAATATTAGATGCAATGGATAAACAACCTGCAGGTGTAACCTCCATGCCAGTTTCATTTTTCAAAAATGGAGAGGTAGCAGCAGCCAATGGTCACTCCCCAGGGGATTATTGGCAATTTGTGCCCAACAATACCATAAATGTTGGAGAATATTATGGGTATTATGAACATCCTGCTGCTTACTTGTATATTGATAATAATAGTAATGAAGTTCCTGATATTTTGGAATATAATACTGGTGCAAATGTATTACCTCCATATATATTGGATAAAGGCAATGATACCCAACACAGTATTTTGGGAAATTTTAAAGGACTTCTTGGCGATTGGCTTTATAGTGGATCACCGGGAAGTTCTGACGAAGAGAAAACGCATAAGACGGGAAGTACCATTTTCTACTCAATGGATGATGATATGGGGATCGGTCAATCCCAGTCTAATTTATTTCCTTACTCCTCCAATTATTTGGATAAATATTCAAATACCAATCAACAACCTGATTATGACCTATATGGAACCATAAACCCTGATGATATTCGTATACCAAGAGAAACTATTCATTCCGGCCCTATGGGAGTGGAGGAATGGAAATACCGTTGCTATCAAGGATTATTTCCAGGAAATAGGGAAGCTGTTTTCTTTGTAGCCGTTTTTTTTACTAGGGGCAGTTCCAAGATAAACACCTTCTACTCCACATCTGCCTTTAATCCGGATGCGGCCTCAAGTTCCTATACACCAAGTAGTAGAAGTACTACTGGGGATAATTTTGCCGGAACAGGTCAAATGAATTGGTTTCCGGGTTTTCAAAATGCTACCGACCATAACATAATTTCGCAAGCAGAGTTTGGAAAGGACTGGGATATCATTGCCACTTCGCCTGTTAATGGTACTTCTCCTATTGCCTTTGACCCTTCTAACCAGGGTTGGGTGGATAAGTATGAAAACTGGACCCCTTCCCGAAAGATCTTTCAATACATTAATGTAGATGATTGGCTTGGTGAAGCGGCGGCACGGGATGTTTTGATGCAACGATATGGCTATAATATCGACATTGATGGGAGGGGTTTTATTATCAGAGCAACCAATGGAAAAGTACCACATTTTTTGATTACGACACCCTCCTCCGATCCCGATGCTTTGTTTATCGGTATTGAGGACCTATATGGCATCAGTGATAGAAGTTTTGATGACCAATTTTTTTATGTTACTACTATTGGTCGCCCTGCGTTGGATGCCACCATGGAAGAAGAAATTGTCTATTCAAGCTGTAATACGGTAAAATATTCGGTGACCATTACCAATAATGGCCATAGAGATGCTTCAAATGTGGTATTTCAAACCACTTTGGACCCCATTTTGAATTTGACAGTAGGAGGGGTAAGTACTTCACATGGGACAGTAGCTTCTGGTAATACAATTGGGGACTCTGAAGTGAGGGTTAATGTAGGTAGGCTTATAAAAGATGGGGATCGGGTAAAAATCTTATTTGAAGCCTCTTTTGATAGTGGCATATTTCCGGGAATATCTCAAATCCAAAGCTTTTCCACCATAACTGGAAGTAATTTTGATGCTTTAAATTCCTATGATCCAGAGAGTGATTTGGTTTCAAATGGAACAATTACGGAACTCAATATAGCCAATGCAAATGCCATAGATCTTGGTCCGGACCAGGATCTTTGTCCAGGCAGTACTATTGTTTTGGATGCATTAAGTGCAGGAAAAGGGGATCAACTTACTTTCCTTTGGAATGATGGAAGTACTGCCCAAACGCTAACAGTTAATCAAACAGGTACTTACTCAGTGACGGTAACCGATGAAAATGGATGTACCGCTACGGATGATATTATTATAATTCAAGATTTTATTGATCCTACGGTGGTAACCCAAGATATCACCATTTTACTAGATGATAATGGGAATGCCAGCATTACAGCCGCTCA
>NZ_SMMB01000506.1 GCF_009711365.1 Xanthovirga aplysinae
TATCAGTAATTTACAAGGGGAATTTTTTTTCCTATACTTTTATTATATTACCTGTCCTAACATTAAAAAATAACTAAGTAATTATGTCAAAAATTAATCCATTTCACCTGGCAATGCCTGTTCATGATCTTGAAAAAGCTCGTAAATTTTATGGAAAAGTTCTAGGTTGTAAGGAAGGACGTAGCGATGAACATTGGATTGACTTTAATTTCTTTGGGCATCAGTTTGTCACCCACCTTAAAGAAGGTATGAAAGTCGAATTACATACTAACCAGGTAGACGGACATGGTGTACCTGTTCCTCATTTTGGAGTTGTGTTAGAAATGGAAGACTGGAAAGCATTGGCCGAACGCCTAAAGGCTCAAGAAATACAATTTGCTATTGAACCTTATATCCGTTTTAAAGGAGAAGTGGGAGAGCAAGCTACCATGTTTTTTTATGATCCTTCGGGAAATTCTTTGGAGTTTAAGGCCTTTAAAAATAAAGATCAGCTTTTTGCTAAGTAATTCTCTGAAGCAAAATTTACAAAATTAATGAATAAAGGGGTTTCTGGTTGGCAGTAATTGATTTTAAGATCCAAATTTTAAACTACTACATAGAAGCAAGGAATATTATTTCTTTGATCTCAATTGAGCTACACTTAATTTCAGGAATGGAGTCTCAAACTCTTGAAAAGGAGAGACGAAAATTATTGCGGCTTTACAATGGCCGTTCATTAAACATCACCTGCCAAAAAGAAATCATTTAATAAATTTTCCTTATTATAAACAAGTTCCGTTTTATTGCTTTGGGCAATGACCTTGATTTGTAATGCATTCAAAATAGCATGAGCTGCTGCTGTATCCCATTCCATGGTGGGAGCAAAACGGGGATAAACATCAGCCTTACCTTCTGCCAACAACATAAATTTTAAAGAACTACCCATGGATAATATTTTGGGTTCCTTCAGTTTATTTAGAAAATATTGGGTCTCATGATTGAGATGGGACCTGGAAGCAACCACTCTAATTCCTGATTGTTGCAAATCACTAGCTATAGCATACTGCAATTTTTGAGTAAGTCCACCCTCTTCTTGTAAAAATGCTCCAATACCAACTCCTCCCTAATATAACTTTTTAAGGACGGGAGTGTAAACAACTCCCATGATAGGCTTCTGTCCATGAATTAAAGCTATATTAACTGTAAATTCTCCATTTCGTTTTATAAACTCCTTAGTCCCATCCAAAGGATCAACCATCCAAAAATAGTCCCATTCCTTTCTTTCCTCGAAGGGGATCTCCCTACCTTCTTCTGATAATACCGGCAAATCCGTACTTTCCAGAACTTTTATAATTTCATGGTGAGCGGCCTTATCTGCCTTGGTCAAGGGAGAATGGTCATCCTTTAATTCTACATCAAATTCATCACTTTCGTAGACTTTCAAAATTTCCTTTCCAGCCCTATGAGCCGCTTCTTTAGCCAAAGCGGTCAATTTATGTAATCGTTCTTTCTTCCTAAAAGGATAAAAAACAATACAGAAATTGTGACTAAGGCAAAGAATTCAAACTAAAATATTTTTTTGTTGGGGGAATTAGAAAGGTTAAAGTAGAAAAACAATCATATTTTAAAATTAGAAGCAACCAAATTCACTTGAGCAGTAAAAAACCATCTATATATTTCTTTCAATTATCACTTTTCACTTTATCCACACTCCTGGTAAACTTATAGGAACGCTTAGAACTTCTTCCTGGATCATTCAAAACCAGAACATACTGCCCTTGATACAACCCTTTTACATTAATCCGGTAAGTTCCATCTTCCAATTTCTCGGAATAAACAGGCATTGGTATTCCAATAATATTATACATTTTAAAAGTCAACAAGGACAAACTATCTTTCTTGACTTTGATATACAAATAATCGGAAGTAGCCAAAGGGAAAATTTCAATATCTGGAGACTTCATCAAAGTAGAAGGATTATAATGCGGGCTTTGTCGCTCTACCCCCCG
>NZ_SMMB01001115.1 GCF_009711365.1 Xanthovirga aplysinae
AATTTTATAAAATGCGAAAGGAATTTTGGCACATATTACTTACAGGTTTTATTTTGCTAATAAGCGTTGCAGCTTCTATTGGGCAACCTTTCTGTGAGCAAATGAGCCATTCGCATCCCCAGAGGGCTTATATGCTTCATGCTTCCTCTGCGGACAGTCCTAAGGAAAATAGGGGCGGCGAGCCAATGGAAATGCCATATACTTGTTCTCCTTTCCATTTCTGTTTTAACCAAGGTATATCTTATGCCCATAGTTGTTTTCAACACCATTCCTTATATCAATTAGAGGGCAAAATTGGTGTTCAGGCAGGAGGAAAATACTTTTTTCTCCCCCTTTTGCTATTGGCACTTGATTTTGTATTGTTTCAATTATTTGCCCGTTTTGGGTTAAAATGCCGACTTCCTTTTATTTCACATAACAGGTACAGAAAACGTCAACTTCAGTATCTGGCTTTTCTTCAGGTTTTCAGGAATTAAATCACTCTTTTCTTCAATCTATTTCAAAGCAATCCGAAGGAAACACTTCGGTTCAAAACTTTAATTCCAAAGAAATTTTAGTCAATCCTTTTGAACAGTAAACTTCTGGCTTTACCTATTAAAGGCTTTTGTTCATGAAAAAGTAGAAGGTAGCGCTTGATTAGCTAATTAACTTTTGGTAATAGACTTATCTGTTCGGTCAAAAGAAAGACTAAAGAGCTGAAAACCTATATAAACGATGAAATTTTTAAAAATAACAGGCTTGATTGTAGGAATCCTTATGGTTTTTCAAGAGCATTCTCAAGCCCAAAAAACCGTTGAATATCAACTTTCTATCAATGATACCACCGTTAATTTTACAGGTAAAAACAGAAAAGCCATAGTGGTGAATGGTTCAATTCCCGGACCCACTCTTTATTTTACAGAGGGAGATACGGCGATTATAAAAGTTAGCAATAAAATGAAGGTAGAAACCTCTACCCACTGGCATGGTTTATTACTTCCAAATAGTGAAGACGGAGTGCCTTATTTAACTACACCGCCCATATTACCGGGAACTACCCATACTTTTAAGTTTCCTTTAAAACAGTCCGGGACCTATTGGTATCATTCACACACTAACTTACAGGAACAATCCGGGGTTTATGGTTCCATTGTGATTTACCCCAAGGAAGAAAAACAGCCTAAGGAACTCTCAAACAGGACTTCAAAAACAAGAGATAAGGAGTTGGTTTTATTGCTTTCGGACTGGACCGATGAAAAACCTGAACAGGTTATGAAAAATTTAAAAAGAGGTTCGGAATGGTATTCAATTAAGAAAAAAAGAACACAGTCAGCTTATGATTATTTAAAAAATAATGCCCTGAGGGATCGATTAAAAGCCTCTTGGGATCGAATGCCGCCTATGGACATTTCAGACGTGGCCTATGATAAGTTTTTGATCAATGGAAAGGAAAAGCAAAGTTTAAGCAATCTAAAGCCAGGAGAGCGCATTAAACTGCGCATCATTAATGGTAGTGCTTCTACCTACTTTAATTTGCAATTTGCAGGAGGAAAAATGGAAGTGGTGGCAGCTGATGGGCTGGATGTAGTACCTGTGGCTGTTGACAGGGGGTTAATTGCCATTGCGGAAACTTACGACGTTTTCATCACCATACCTGAAGATGGGTCTTATGAGTTTCGGGCTACCGCACAAGATGGTTCCGGTTATGCTTCTCTGTTTTTAGGAAATGGAGAACAACATTTCGCTCCGGCCATACCAAAACCGGACATTTACAAAATGGGGGATATGCACGATATGGAAGGAATGGATATGGGCAATATGTCCTCAATGAAAGGTCATAATATGAAAACAATGGGTGCGCAACATGAGATGTCCATGACGGGGTCAGAAGATATTTCGATGAATCAGAACCATTCCAATATGAAAATGGAAGGCCATAGCATGGGGGATATGGCAGCTATGAGCCATGAAATGGGCATGTCGGATTCGGAAGATATTTCGATGAATCAGGACCATTCCAATATGGAAATGGAAGGCCGTAGTATGGAACATATGGAGGGTATGCAACACAAAATGTCCATGTCAGATTCCACTCATTTGGAAAAGGGAAATGCCCACTACAATATGACCATGAATTCGGCTAATATGCAAACAGATGGAGAAATCGTTGAACTTAATTACGATATGCTCCGGTCTCCGATTCCTACTACTATCAATGAAAATCTCCCGGTAAGAGAAGTAAAGTTGGAGCTTACGGGAAATATGAGAAGGTATGTTTGGTCTATGAATAATAAGACCCTTTCCGAGGCGGATAAAATTTCTATTAAAAAAGGAGAAAAGGTGGTGGTTACCCTTGTGAATAAGACCATGATGAATCACCCCATGCACTTGCATGGCCATTTTTTTAGAGTACTCAATGCACAAGGAGAATATTCCCCATTAAAACATACGGTGAATGTAAAGCCTATGGAAACCGTAGTCATAGAATTTGAGGCCAATGAAGAGAAAGATTGGTTTTTTCACTGCCATGTGCTTTATCATATGATGGCGGGGATGGCCCGAGTATTTTCTTATGAGGACAATCCTGCAGATTCCGCTGCTGCACTCCCTGTGAAAACAGAAGAGAGCAGAGAGGAATTATACCAGAATGCTAAAAAAAAGTCCAAAAAGGAGATTTCCCATAACCCCTTTTATACTTTTGGTCAATTGAATGCTATGAGTCATATGAGCGAGTTAAACTTTACGGCTGCCAATAGTCGAAACCAATTAAATGTGGCAGCGGAAGGAGATTATAGGGGGAACTTTAGAGCAAATATAGATGTGAGTCGCTTTTTAGATGAAAATCAATTTCTCTCTCTGTATGCAGGAACAGTAATTTATGGGGGAAGAGATTTACAGGAAATCCTTAATGATAATGGAAATCAAGATGTCAGGCGTGTTGAACCCAGAGGGGTGATTGGGGTTCGGTATTTACTTCCCTTCTTTATCTCTTCCGACCTTAGCATTGATACAAAGCTACATCCTTTATTAGAATTATCAGGAGAAATACCCTTATTTTCCCGTTTTAACTTGGAATGGAGCGCCAATACAGACAGAGAATTTCAGGCAGGTATTGACTATGTTATCTCCAGAAACCTCTCCCTTGTGGGCAACTATAGCACAGAATTCGGTTGGGGAGGAGGCCTGGGTTTACGGTTTTAATTTAAAATGAAGTACAAGTGCTTAGGAGCTAATTCTTGATGTCAAAAAAGATTAGGCTTTTTAATAATGGCTGTATAAGGAAAAGAGAAAGTCGGCAAATAATGAATTTTATTCTTTTGCCGGCTTTCAGTTTTTATTTGGTATTTTTTGCCTCTGAAGGTTGGGCTTGAACTTGCCCTTTTGGACAGCCTACCAACTCTCGTAAATTTAAATAACTCGATTTTTGAATAGGCTGTCCCATCAGCTCAGAACTACGAGCGAACCACTCTCGTTATCAGATTCTTGAGCCTTATTAACAAATGACTTCCAGCTGGCTTCGCTCCGAATCGGCATGAGTATGAATATCCTGTCTCAGATCCACTATTCTTCCAAAAAGCCATATAAATGGCTCCACCTGCCCGTTTAGCACACAGGCCCCCTTACTAATGTTATGAAGCAATCCTTGTACATCGGATGACTGCAATGCAGTAACTGCGGCCCGTTCCTTAAGAAGCAACGAGCAAGAAGGCAAATCACACTTCCCATTTGCACTCAAGGTCACGTCTCCATCTTTAATTAAAATTGTGATCGCCTCAGCCTGTTCCGAAACGCTAACTGAAATGGCGAGATTTGGTGTTGGAGCAGGCACCTCAGCGGTCCATTTTTTCAGGTATGTAGAGAATTCATTGGCCCAGACCTCAATATCAGCCTGCGTTACGTTTGAGTCCCTTGTTTCAGCACGCTTTGCAGCGAGTTGTTCATCTACTTCACGTTCTGCTTCGATGAGCGCTTCTAGCGTTTTGTCCACGTCTTCACGTGTATGAGCGGCCGAGCAGATGAGTCGTAAGCGGCCTCGTCCGCTTTCCACAATTGGATAGGTTACTGCCGATGTTTGAACGCCACGCTGATATAAGTTCTGTACTATTGCGTAGAGTTTATCCTTGTCGCTAAAATGAGGAGTGACGATTGGTCCGTCTCCAGTCCCTAGATCATAGCCTGCATCTTCGAATCGCTGGCGCATGTAACGGGTCGTTTCCCACAATCGCTCACGCAATGCGTCATCGGAGCGGAGGCGCCGTAATGCAGTGAGTGCTGCTGCCATATCCGCTGGGCTAATGGAAGCCTGAAAAATGTAGGCTCTGGAAGATGATTTCAAAAGGTCCACATGCTCCTGGCTAGCCGCCACCACTCCACCAAGACTACCTAGGGCTTTGCTGAGGGTTGTCATGATGAAATCCACCTCTTCGGTAACGCCTTGAGCAGCACAAATGCCTGCACCACCTTCACCGTAAAAGCCAAAAGAATGCGCCTCGTCCACAAGCACCAGTGCATTATATTTTTTTGCCGTGCGCACGATTTCTGCAACCGGTGCAGCACCTTCACCCATGCTATATACGCCTTCCAGAACAACTAGAACGGTACGATAGGGTGACACTTCCGACTGAAGGACCGCCTCTAGGTCAGAAGCACTGTTATGTTGGAACGTCCTAACCGTAGCACCGCATAGACGAGCACCATCAACAATGGAGGCGTGACAGAGCTGGTCGATAACGACAACATCGTTTCTTCCCAAAAGCCCTGCTACTGCTCCGACATTGGCAGTGTAGCCGGTTGGAAACAGGCAAGCGCTGGGCTTTCCTACTAAATCGGCAAACTCTGTTTCGAACTCCAGGTGTTGATTGGTCATACCTGAGGCTGCAGCCGAGGTACCCATTCCGGTCCCAAAACGCGCTAGTGCACTTGATGCTTCCTCCATGACAGCCTGATCGCGGTTCAAGCCTAGATACAGATTGGTCGTCCATATAATCGCCTCTTGCTCTTCATCATTGTAGGCATCGCCTACTATTCCTCGGGTTGCACTTCCCGTTCGCAATACCTTACTATAAGGGTTTCTGCGATTGTCGTTCACCATGCGCATGACTTCCTGAACCAGCTTGCTCTTATCGGTGGCGCTCCATGCAGGCGCCTTCGCAGCTTGAAATGTCGGATGGCTGGACTGAATGTGTGTTTGGAAGCTAGCCAAGGTATCAGTCGTTACACTACCCAACTTATCCGCTGAGTGGTTATCAGAGCCACTTCCGATCATATTAACAATATAACTGACCAGCGCATTGGGAGTAGGGTTTTCAAAGATCGCCTGAGCAGACAACGTTCGACCCAAAATTTTGGTGAGTCGACTACTCAACTCCAATGTAGTTAGGGAATCGAGGCCAAGGCCATCAAATGAATGGTCTGGCAATACCAGTGCCGGGTCACCTAAGTTAAGGAGAGCAGCCACCTCACTCTGAATGATCGACAATATCCCTGCTTGTTGTTCTTTGTTTGAACTTCCCAAACGTTGAATGAGACTGCTGGTGCTTTTTACTTCGTCAGTACTTGGGCTTACTGCCACTGTACCTGGTTCAATATACACCTCCTCTTCCAGGCTCATGAGTTTCTTCCGATCGAGTTTGTCATTGGGTAAAAGCGGCAGTGCCTTGAGGTGTTTCACAACTTGAGGCACCATATACTTGGGTAGTCGCTGTGCTAAATAGGTCTTGATTGCTTCGTCTGTTACCATTTCATTCCGGCTTACAACATAGACTACTAGTATTTTCTGACCAATACCCCCATCTACGGCTGCCGCTGCCGCAGCGTCAATCCCTTGCATAGACTCAAGGGTGGACTCAATTTCTTCAAGTTCAATTCGAAAGCCCCTGATTTTTACTTGTTGGTCTACTCTGCCAAGAAATTCGATCTCTCCATTTTCTTTCCAGCAACACAAATCACCCGTTTTGTACATCCGATTATCTGGAATTAGATCATTAGGTTCCACCTCGATAAAACGTTCCTTGGTCAGCGTTTCATCGTACAAGTACCCACGCGCAAGCTTGCTTCCTGCGAGATACAACTCTCCAGGTTCCTCAGTAGAAACGGGTTGCAAAGCATCGTCCAAAATGTACGCGCGTGAGTTGGGGACCGACTTACCAATGGTAACTACTTGGGTGCCAGCAGGTATTTCGGCAATGGTCGAATAAACCGTATCTTCGGTAGGACCATATGCGTTTAATACGCGCAGGTCCGGCGCTAGCGCATACACCTGTTCCACTAGTGAGCGTTTAAGCGCTTCGCCGCCAAAAACCAGACATCGTATCCCCTTTGGCAATCTTTCTGTAGAGAGCAATGCCTGCACTGCCGATGCAACCATTACACATGTTCTTACCTGATTTACCGCAGGAAGTTTGGTCAGCTCAAGTGCGTTTTTCGCTAGAATTATGGTACCACCCAGCGACAACGTACCCATAATTTCCATCACCGAAGTATCGAAACAAACAGAGGCAGCTGCAAGCACCCCTTGCAGCTCTTCATCACTGAATAGCTCGCGCATTGACTGGCGCATAACCACAACACTTCTGTGCTCGACAGCAACTCCCTTTGGTCGTCCCGTTGAACCCGAGGTATAGATGACATAGGCCAAATCGTTCGCGGATGGTCGAACTCGGTTATCTTTATGATTGCCCAATTTATTGATCCATACAAGATCACGCACACCATTGCAAAGGTTGGCAGCGCTGTCATTATCCACGATAGCTGCTACAGCACGAGAATGCTCTAACATATATCGGACCCGATCTTGTGGATATGCGGGATCCAACGGCACATAGGCACATCCTGCTTGCATTACACCAATTAGAGCAGCAACCAGTTGCCAAGAGCGGTTCATGCACACCCCAACCAAAGATCCCGGCTCTACCCCACGGTTTTTTAGCTCTCCCGCAACCTCACTGGCTCGATTCATGAGACCTTTATAGTCAATTCTGATCTCACCATCGATAATTGCAATCCTTTCAGGATGTTCAAGCATTTGCTTCACAATCAGCCCACAAATTGTTTCTTCTAGATCATCACCAGATTTTTGAGCTAGTTGCTTTTCTATTAAAATTTGCAAGTCCTGGGCAGGCATCCCAATTATCTCTTCTGCGTGCTTCACTCCTGCAGCATTTAACATAGTCTGTCGATTACTGGCAATTTCAGCTTCGCTCGAGCCTGAATTAAAACGGGTTAATTGATCCGCATTGGTTAAAAGTTCCCTAAAAAAATGAGTTAGCTTATCCATTTATTCCTTACTATTTTATGATTATTGATTAGTTTGATTTTAAATTGTAATCACTTCTATTTGGACGCAACTGGTATCCATCGCAATACAATTTGGTATAGGGAGATGCTTTATTATTACTCATAAAAAATTATTAAGAGGTTAGGTTGTCCTATTTTACTTGAAAAGTCCTCTTATACCCATGAAAAAATAAACACGCACTAGGTATGGAAGTAATGTAAAAGTATGAAATAATTTTTAAATACCGTATTAATAGGGTCAGTGGATTTAATTATGTTTTAAAGCCTATTTATTCTATTTATTTGGTAGGCTAAACCTGTCAAATAAATGTTATTTTCAATTGATATGTAGTGACTGAATCTAGATAATGAAATCGAAATACAGCATTTTAACAACTTATACAGCTTTCCAAGTTGAGCTAGTTTCCTATCTTTCTCGTCATTTAAAAATAGTTTTTAAATTCCCTTCTCCTTTAAGTTGAAGTCGTGAATATTTCCAAAAAATATGCTCATTTATTGAAAACGTTAGCAAGCTTTCATGACAATTAATATTTAAGGGATGAATTTGTTCTATATCGATCTCCAAAATGTAATCCTTTTCAATACCTAATTTAACCATTAGGCAAAGTTTAGTGATTGATCTTCAGCTCTGTTTGGTGTAATTTTAGTACTGCATGGAAGTTCTTTCAGAAAAATTTCTGAATTTATTTGCCTCCTTTCTCCCTTTTAATGGATCAAAACCTTACTAAGTAAAGGTATGGAGTTGATTTGAATATTACTATTTCAGTACATTTCAAAATATTTCAGAATATTTCAGAATATTTCAGAATATTTCATTCTCTTATGATTCAAAAGGACTTTTTAAATTCTTAATTAGTTTAAAGCCCATATTAGTGTAATGTTCAGTAGTCCTGCTACTGTTATGGACTAATACTTTTTTTCTTATTCTTTTGCCTTTTAAAGAGAAATTATATTCCTTTACATTAGTTTCTAAGTAAACTAAATTTTTTCAAATACGTTCTGAAGGAAAAACATATATCACATAAGGGGTTTGGTAAAAGAACAGTAAAGTTGAAGATCCAGCGATTAGTAAACTTTTTTTTAAGATCTAGGAATAAATTTGACAGCTGGGTAATAGTTCATTTTAACTGCTCTTTGGATCAAAGAATGACAAAGCCAAAATGGT
>NZ_SMMB01000867.1 GCF_009711365.1 Xanthovirga aplysinae
AACATAAGAATAAGCAAAAGGATAAAGAAGACGCCAAAGTGGTGATAAGAATTGATGGAAACGAATGGGATGTTGAAGAGTATTTTGAAGATTTGGGTGAAAATATTGAATATGCAGTTGAACAATTTGTGGATGGTAATGATGGAGTGGTAATAAACATTAATGAGGAGGAATTGAATATAAATTTCGATGGTCTGGGTGAGTTTGTTAGTGTTATGGCTGAAAACTTTGCCGAATCCATAGAATCGGCTGTTGAACACATGGAAGTGGAAGTTTATGACATTGACCCGGACCGAATAGATGATTCAGATATTCATTTTGATATAGGTGGCCGAAATGGGCTGGAAACTTTACTGGAAGAAATTGAGGAATTTCATGGTTCACCGGTGGAGCATATTGACCGATTGTTGATGAAAATACGTGAAGGTTATGTGGAAGTGGAGATGGACGTACTACTCGAAAATGGCAGTCGGATTAAGGGGTTAAGGAGGGAAATAGAAAATGACTAGGGAATAATTAAGAATTTAGGTGGAAGAATCATTCGTTATAGCAGAAATTATAACGAATGATTTAAAAGCGTTAACATTTAAGTTGGAATTTCTTCTTAACGCCTTCGTTTTTCCATCTTCCTAATTCTTAATTATTCATTAAAATTAGATTACCACATTAATAATTTTCTTTGGGACAATTATTAATTTTTTTACCGCTTTTCCTTCAATCCATTTTTTTACTATTTCATTTTCCAGTACTACTTCTTCAATTTCTTTTTTAGGAGTATCAACAGCAAAACTAAGTTTTACTCTCATTTTTCCATTTATGGATACTGGGTATTCAAAAGCATCTTCTTTCAGGTATTCTTCGTTGTATGCAGGATATTGGGCTTCAGCAACAGAAGTTTGATGTCCACATAAGGCCCATAATTCTTCGGCAATATGTGGGGCATAAGGAGAAACAATTAGAATAAGTTTTTCCAGTATTTCTCTTTTGTTGCATTTCAAAGCGGTAAGTTCATTCACGCAAATCATAAACGTGGAAACCGAGGTGTTGAAGGAAAATCGCTCGATGTCTTCTTCAACCTTTTTGATGGTGGCGTGAATTACTTTCAGTTCCTGTTTGTTTGGTTTTTCATCTGAAAGATTAAAATTTCCTGCAGAATCATGGAATAATTTCCATAACTTTTTCAGGAATTTATATACTCCGTCAATACCATTAGTGTTCCAAGGTTTAAATTGTTCTAAAGGCCCTAAGAACATTTCATAAAGTCTTAGGGTATCCGCACCGAATCTTTCAATAATATCATCAGGATTCACCACATTAAACTTCGATTTGGACATTTTCTCCACTTCGCTTCCACAAATATATTTCCCATCTTCCAAAATAAATTCTGCATCAGAAAAATCAGGACGCCAATTACGGAAGGCCTCTAGGTCTAAGATATCGTTGTGAACGATATTTACATCCACATGTAGACGAGTGGTGTCGTACTCTTTTCGTAAGTTATGAGATACATATTTGTTGGAACTATTCACTCTGTACACAAAGTTAGAGCGGCCTTGAATCATTCCCTGGTTAATCAATTTTTTGAAAGGCTCTTCTACACTTGCAAAACCAAGGTCTTTCAAAAATTTAGTCCAAAAGCGAGCGTAAAGTAAATGTCCCGTGGCGTGTTCCGATCCCCCTATGTAAAGGTCAACATTTTCCCAGTAATGCTGGATTTCTTTGGAGAATATATCCCCTTCATTTGATGGGTCCATGTAACGGAAGAAATACCAACTCGATCCTGCCCAACCTGGCATGGTACTTTTTTCCAAAGGATAACCCTCTTTTGTAGTCCATTTATCGGCTCTTCCCAATGGAGGATCACCTTCTTCGGTAGGTAAATATTTATCTACCTCAGGAAGTCGAAGAGGAAGTTCGCTTTCTTCTAGTAAATAAGGAATTTCATCTTTGAAATATACCGGGAAAGGTTCTCCCCAATATCGCTGTCGACTGAAAATAGCATCTCGCATACGGAAATTGACTTTACCCTTTCCAATACTCATTTCTTCTAGTTTTTCAATAGCTAACTTTTGAGCATCAGCCACCTCTAATCCATTTAGGAAATCGGAGTTTATTACTTTTCCAACCTTAGATGGGTTAGCACCCTCTTCCAAATTGGTGCCTTCTTGGGTAATGACCATAGGAAGGCCAAAATGTCGGGCAAAGTCATAGTCCCTTGTATCTCCTGCCGGAACGGCCATAACTGCTCCCGTTCCATATCCAGCCAAAACATAATCTGCTGTCCAGATAGGAATCTGTTTTCCTGTAAATGGATGTATCGCATAAGCTCCAGTAAATTCTCCGGTGATAGTTTTAACATCACTCATACGGTCCCGTTCTGAACGATTTTTTGCAACTGCCACGTAGTCTTTTACTGCTTTTTCTCTTTCTCTATTGGTAATTTTTTCAATTAACTCATGTTCGGGAGCCAAAGCCAAATAGGTTACCCCAAAAATGGTGTCCACACGGGTAGTAAATACCTTAATGTTTAAATCATCATGCCCATCTATTCTAAATTCTAATTCTGCACCTATGGATTTTCCAATCCAGTTCCTTTGCATTTCTTTAACGGGCTCAGGCCAATCAATAGATTCCAGCCCCTCAAGTAATCTTTCTGCATAAGCAGTGATTCGCAAACTCCATTGTTTCATGGTTTTACGGATTACGGGATATCCACCTCTTTCTGAAAGCCCATCTTTTACTTCCTCATTGGCCAATACAGTCCCAAGAGCCGGGCACCAGTTTACGGTAGTGTCTGCCAGAAAAGCCAATCGGTATTGCAATAGAATATCAGATTTTTCTTTCTCGGACATATCTTTCCACTCGTCTGCAGAAAACTCTGTGACATATTCATCACAGGCAGCATTTATTCCATTGTAACCATTACTCTCAAATTTTTCAATGAGGGTACTAATAGGTTCAGCTTTGTTGGAGTCTTTATTGTACCAGCTATTAAAAAGTTGCATAAAAATCCACTGTGTCCATTTATGGTAATCCGGATTGCTGGTTCTTAATTCCTTACTCCAATCAAATGAAAAACCGATGTTGCGTAATTGCTCTTTGTAGCGTTTAATATTTTCCTCGGTGGTAGCGGCAGGGTGTTGACCTGTTTGAATGGCGTACTGTTCAGCTGGAAGGCCGAATGCATCAAACCCCATAGGATGTAATACATTAAAGCCTTTGATGCGTTTGTAGCGCGAAACGATATCCGATGCAATATAACCTAAGGGATGTCCTACATGAAGTCCGGCTCCTGATGGATATGGGAACATGTCTAGCGAATAATATTTAGGCTTAGACTTATCTACGTTTGCCAGAAAGGACTGATTATCTTCCCAGTATTTCTGCCATTTTTTTTCTATTGCTCTGAAATTGTACTCAGCCATTTTTGATGAAGTATTTTAATATGCAATGTTCAATAGGAGTGGTTGGGGCTTTTAATACACTTTATCTTCATAGGATATCAAATGCTCACCAATACCTGTAGTAAGCAGCAAAAATAATGGAAAGGAAGTAGATAAAATAGGTTTCCATCTTTTTTAATGAACTACATGAAATTGACATTCATCGATTAGTGTTCCGATTTGAATGTGTTCGATTTATGGAAAATGATGGCCGGAGATGGACAAAAATGTTTAAGTTGTATCGCTAAATTATTAATAATGAGGTTTTTGTATGGGTTTCTTTTTTTTGGCATAGGTATTGGTAGTAGGGAGTTGAATAAATAATTATACACTAAAGATTGAAACTATGAGAGAAATTAAGGATGCCCTTAAAAACAACCTGCCAATGACTATTTATCAATTGTTTCTATTACTATTGGTAATTGGTTTGCCTTTGATTTTTCATTTTAGCTCCCAGGCTTCGGAAGGGTCTCTAAAAAACGAAGGTATTTTTTCAAAAGAGTTCCATAATGGGAATACGTCTCCCGATAATGGGAAAATTGGGTTGGAAAGGGGCTTGAACGATGAGGTGGAACTGTTTATTGAAATGCCACGTATGGTTAAGGTTTATGATGTAAAACAGGAATTGATTTATGAAGTATGTGGGCAAATGGCGGATACAAGGGAAAATCCTAAATTAAAATCCATTTTAGCAAAAAGCCATTTCCTGATGGAGAGTGGGAATGAGTGGTTTTATCTCTATGATGAAAATTGATTAAAGTCTATTAATTATTATTGCTCTCCTTTTATTTAAGTGCCCTCGCGAAAGATTCAATTCCACTGATAATCTCTATATTCCATTCTGGGATATTATTTTCCTCTTTTATTTTTTTTTCCAATTTTTCTTTCTTCAAATTAATCAGAAAGAAAATTTTTCCATCTATATCCCTTCATTTTGATTTTAAGAACTAATTTTTTTGTTCTTGATCTCACTTTTTAAACTTTCCCTTTTTTATTTTAAGACATCTTTGTTATTGATTTCCATTTTAATTTAAAAATTTCATTTTTCTTTCTCCCCTAAAAGGCTTCCCTGGTCTGGGAGACGTAAAGTTTAGCATCTTTCCTCACGGTCTCCACTAAATTATCACTGTTCAGAAGAGTATAGTTGTTGTTCGTATCTGAACAGTTTTGTAAGTGATTTATTTGAAAAAAGAGGTTCTAAGTGTGTTTTGGGCGCTTTTTTGTGCTTGGCATGGCTATTGAAAAATACCTGTTCAAATGATTTGATTTTTATTTAATTGACCACGATCATGAAAAGAATACTGAAAAATAACTCTAAGGCAATATTTGGACAACTAGCTTTATTAATGGCTGTAGCTTTAATCACATTTTCTTCTTTCGGGAAAAGTTCCGAAAGGAAAAAAGGATCTGTTATAAAGCCCATCTATAATTTTGGCGTAAGCATGAGTCAGGAAGAAGAATTAAATTTAGCAGAAACTGCCCTAAGTTTT
>NZ_SMMB01000892.1 GCF_009711365.1 Xanthovirga aplysinae
AAAATTAGATGAGGCTAATTTGAGTTATGGAACTATTTTGTTTTTGAATTTACATGCTTATTAATGGCAATTGATGTTTTCGCCCATTCAATTAGGTCATCTTGATTATTCATTATTTCTTTTGGGATAGAATAATAGGGCATTTTGCTATGTTGATGGGCTCCATTATTTTCAAATTGTTGTTTGTTAGATTCATTAACTTTCAGATATGCCTGACCTTTAGAGTCAACCATTCCAAACATTTTACCTTCACAAAATATTCCGTATCCACCAAACATCTTTTTGTGACTTATTTTTGCTATTGAAATCAATTTTTCAACTAGCAACTCCGCGGTTAAAGTGGAATCGTTTGAACCTTTATCTCCTTTTATTCCCATAATTTTATAAATTAAATTTTAATTGGATAAAAACACCTTAGATGAGTTCAATGAGTATTACTGTTCCAAAAGCTCTATAGTTAATTTGAAGATGAAAATTGGCAAAACTAATCCAGCTCATTTAGGTTATTGTTTGCTATATTCATTTTGCTTTTCATTTAGGATCAATTGAATCGCTTTTTCCATCTCCAAATCTCTATCACCTAGCAGATCTTCCACTTTATAATTTATTTTGTGATTAGGTAGTACACCTCTTCCAATTGGATGTTTTTGGTACATGTATCCAATCTGAATATTAGGTGAAATACGGACCATTATTTTGCTGTTAGGGAGTTGAATTACAATGCTATTCCCACCTGTAGGGCCTTCAAATGTTCCTCCACTTTCTTCACCAATAAAAATTGCATTGGTGGTTTTTTTAATGCCTGCTATTAGGTCAGCGGCACTTGAAAAACTAGCCCCGTTCATCAATACATACAATTGTCCGTTGAAAACATTCTCCTTAGGAGTTTGTAACTTAAGGTTCCTGCTGTATTCGTAATTATTGACCCATAAATTTTCAGTTAATTTTCTCATATATTCATCGTCATTATTAAAGAGAAGCTCAGAAGTATCTCTCTCTATTATGAGGTGTTTGAGAGGCCGAAAATCTAGGTGGCTTAGGAAAATGTTCTGATAAAGTTTAAAGGGTTGGTCATACAAATAAGAAATTAACTCAATCTGCTGATGTTCACTTCCTCCTTCGTTGTTCCTTAAGTCAATAATTAGGTTTGAGATATTCTTTTCCTTTAATTCCTTGAATGCTCTACCTAGGCGTGAATCATAATTCGGGTCTATCTCTTCATCATAAAATGAGCGAGAAATAGTTAGTACCCCATAATTATCCTCTTCCATCAAATCAAATTGAGGAGATGGGATTTTGAACCAAGCTCCTTCATCAATATTATAACTTTCAAGTAATTTCTCTTTTCTTTCATCAATTGAAATCCCCTTTAGTTTCTTTTTTTTAAGAATGCGGCTTTGATATTCCTGATATTCAATATTAAAGGTAGTGCTTCTGTCGATATGGAGATGGTAGTAAAGGTCAAATCCATGAAAGCTATAGAAGAAATATCGTTCAATTAATCGTTTTTTACGCGTTTCAATGTTACCATCTGTGGCAATGCCTTTCAACATCACTTTGTAAATTTCGTCCGATGATTTTCCATTTATTGAAATGATTTTTGAACCATTGGGGATGGGATTCTCCTCGCTACAATCGTTGAATAGATAAAATTCATTGTTAATTATTTTAATATAGAATGGCATTACTTTTTTCTCCAATACTTCTTTTTTAAGTTCATATTGAGGAATGGTGTAAAGATGCCCACATTTAATGCTTGCGTTGAGTTTGCTCACAAGACTCAGAAAATCAAGCCCTGAAATTTCTCCATGGATGGAATTATATGTTTTTTTAAACCTATTATCTACAGTCTTTTTATCATCGTACTTGTAAAGTCTGGGATGGACATATTCTAGTGAAAACCTTAGCAAGTTTAGGTCCTCCTGAGCCTGTTCCTTTGTTAGCTTGACTGTAGACTGGGCACAGACTTGAATGTAAGTTGAGATTATTAACGATATGGTGTAAAAGTTTCTCAATTTGATTGGATGAAATTTGAAATTACAATCGTATAGACCAAATATGAATTATCCTTCAGGATGAATATACAAAAAATGTCGTATATCTGACCCATGCCCAGAGCTCTCATCTAGTGAGGAAGTGATATTAAATAGATGGGGAACTATACTGATCAACTCTTGATAGCTAATGATAGGTTGGTGATGATAGATGATCCATTTCTCTTGTTTACGACCTAAGGTTTTTGTAATAGCCTTCAATACTGTTTACTCTTTATTCATTTGGAATTTTTGCTGTTCAGACTGCAGGTAGGAAATAGAGAATTTGGAAAGATATCCCTATTGCTGAAGGAGGGAAAATGTAAGAACCTGTTTTGAATAAGAATCCTACTTTCCCAAAAATAGAGAGATGGCAGAGGTATTTCTTAGCCCTAGCTAAAATCAATTTGGAAAAGAATTCATAATTATTCCAATGGAAAGCTAAGGTTACATATAGCCCATGGTAGTGGGATAGGAGAGGACCGTTAAAGTAATTGAATAAAAATTAATAATTTTGTCGTTCCTTTTAATACTATAAAAGGCCCCTTTAAATATAAGTACGCCCGGAAGTAATGAAAAGGGAAATCAAGAATGGGAATAGGGTAGAGTAAGTACTGATTCTGAAAAAGAGGTTAGCGAATAGGTAATCATCTAAATTGGGAGTTTTTGAATATTTTTTTTCTAGTTCGAAAGATAAAGTGAGATTTCTTCTTCCTTTGGGCAGGTGAATTGACAGAATTCTTTTACGGTAACAAAAGGATGAAGGTATTTTTTAAAGTGTTTCTGGATATCAATCTGATTGGTAATCAAGGTTTTCTATTTCAAATAGATTTTTTTCTTATTTAATGAAACAAAAAAATTAGAAATGTCGTTACCTTTACACTAAAACAACTCCTTTTTATAAAGAAGCACTTGAAATCTCTTTTTACTTTTTTAATAGCTGGGATTATCCTACTACAAAGTGTAGGCTTTACTGTTTCCCATCATTTTATGGGTGATGAGGGGGTGAATCATTCAATTATCTTTTTAGCCACTGATTCCACAGATCATCAGGAAGATTTTGAGAGCCATGTTCATGATGGGCATTTCGAGAATACTGTTAAAAAATTAAACCCGGCACCACTTCATTCCTATGCTATGCAGGCAGAGGATAATAATTTTCAGGATATTCATACTTTTTATTCTTTAAGTGATGGGACGCTGACTGAAAAAGCTTCTTTTGATCTTTTTCCAGCTCTGTTACTTGTTATTGGCCTGTTTTTTCTTCAAGCCTTACCCCTTATTCAAAAACATATTGGGCTTTTGATAAGGCCACCTTTGCTTTATCGGAAGCGTTTAATGCAATTACTTTCTTACCTTCAGGTCTTTAGAAATTAGACCTTTTCTCATCAATACAGCATTCTTTTCGCTGTGCCTAAATTTCTGTATGCCAAATCGTGTTTTTTCGGTAAAACTGAAATAAACAAACCTTAATTCTTTTGGGCCTTCGGATGGTTTTTTTCCGAAAACCAATAAAGAAAAGCTTTGCCTTTATTTTCCTTATTGTATCGAATAGATTGTTTAGAGCAAAAAATTTAGGGAAACAACTTCTCTTTTTGATTTGTCTGAGCTGATGAATTTTATGAGGGAAGAAGACTGTCCTTTTCTGGCAAAATTGGTTTAAAACACGGTTTGTCAAGGCGATATTTTCCAATTCTTTGGGGATTCCTTTAATGGTATTGCCCTCCGTTCTACAGAAATTTTAGATAGCTAAAAGCTTATTCATTTTAGTGCTAAAAGCGCTTGTATGCTATTTTTTTAACCGTAAAAAATCATCAAAATGGAAATATTACCTGATTGGTTACCCAATATTCATGTGCTGCTGATCCATTTTCCTATTGTCTTGCTTACAATGGCTTTTTTTGTTCATTTGGCGGAGCTTTTTACAAAGGAAAAATTAGTCATAAAAAGCAGTAACCTTCTTTATGGGGCTGGAACCCTTTTTACTTTGATCACTTATTTGAGTGGAAGGTCTGCGGTAGGTCAACTAAATGTCCCTTTTAAGGCAGAAATGACTTTAAGCACGCATTCGGATATGGCTTTATACACCCTAATTTTCTTTTCAGTTTTTACATCTGGAAAAATTTTGGCCTTTATCTATGGAAAATTTAATCAAAAAATCATCAGTTTGATTTTCTTTCTCCTTGCCGTCATAGGCATGTATTTTCTGATACGCACCGGAGATTTAGGAGGAAAACTGGTGTATAAATACGGTGTAGGAACCCTAAATTAACTTAATTATTTTTAACTAATCCATTTCAAACAATGAAAAGAAGAAACTTATTAACGGCTTTAGCTCTGGGAACTGGCATAACTTTATTTTTTGGTGCCTGCAGTCAGCAAAAAGAAAAATCAGAAAAAAAACATGATGAGGTGCATTCCCATGCTGAAGCACATGGAAACAAAAGTGAAATGAATCATGAAAATATGCATGACACTGGTATGCATGAAAGTGAGGACATCAGCTGGAAACCTAAGGGAGACGCAAAAACTGCCCTTACCGCCGATTTTCATTTCACTGTTGGTGGTATGGAGGATATTTCACCAGCCATTACTACCGACACTGATGGAGAAAAGGTTTTAAAGCTGAATGTTTCCAATAATCCGGCAGCCCTTGTTTTTCATAAGTCTTTTAGCAATGTAGGGGTTCGTACTGTGCTGAACAGGGAAAATTATGAAGGAACCCTAAAAATTGTGCATCACATGAAGGATGCCAATACCTATGAATTTGTTGCTATCAATGGCAGCAAAATGGTAATGGGTAGAATGATTAATGGAAAAGAAAAGATCATGGAAGAAAGTGACTTTGAGCAGTCTTCTGATTGGTTTTCCTTTAGTGTATCTGCAGCTGGTAGTCATTATAAAGGAAGTATTGGCAATAAAATGGTAGTACATGGCCATGATAAAGAAATGGAAAAAGGCTTTGTGGGCATCATGACTGAAGGACGAGGAATACTGCAAATCAAACAAATTGAAGTTGTACCTCTAGAAGCGGAATAATAGAAAAGTTGAGGTATAGGACAAAGGGCCGTAAAAGTTTGGAAATTTGTTTTAAGATGGAGGTTTGATGAGAATCTG
>NZ_SMMB01000843.1 GCF_009711365.1 Xanthovirga aplysinae
CGAAAAGGTCTTCCATTTTTCTCAATTCAAAATAAAATTACCTCCTTGGACTTTAGTTTTCCTCTTTTTATTCGAAAAGCCAGGGGAGAGCTGCAATTAACAAAACTTAAAATATTACAAATAGATTATCAATATGAATTAAGGCAAATTCAATTAATTAACCAGGTAAAGGCCAATTATAATGACCTACTGGTTTTGAACAGGCAAATTAAGGTATACAACCGTAATGTGGTCAATTACGGGAGATTGGTGGCAGGAGAACGAAGAAGATTTCAGTTCGGAGAAAGCTCCTTGTTTTTGTTGAACCGAAGAGAGCTGGACTATATCAATGCACAATTCCAATTGATTGATTTCCAAACTCGCTATCTGATTGCCCTGGCCAGTCTGATCTGGTCTGCAGGGCGTTTGTATAAATTGTATATCCCTGATGTGCCTCCTGAGTGGGGGTATTAACTATGGTGGAGTAGGAAGAAAAAGTGGAGGTAAATCACTATTCTAAAAATTCAAATGATAAATTGACTTTATGAAATATGCTACTTGAGTAAAGTGGAATCCCCATTTTTAATTAGGCAATTTTCAATTTTACCTCTTCTCTTTTTAACTCTTATTACTGTCCGATAACTAATAATGGGAATTAGTTGTTGATGTGTTAAAAGTCTAATACGATGATCTAAGTGGCAATTCTATGAAACATACCTATGAATACGGTATTATTGGCAATTGTGCTTTTTTAGCATTAATTGGAAAAGACACCAATGTATCATGGATGTGTTGGCCTCGCTTTGATAGTAGTTTTGTATTTGGAGGTTTGCTGGATTCTGAAAAGGGTGGAAATTATTCTATCTTACCATCTTCAGAGGATTTTCAATCCAGACAATATTACATTGAAAATACGAATATTTTATGTACCGAAGTAACTTGTAGTGATGGGAGTTATCGCGTAACGGATTTTGCCCCTCGTTTTCTTCAATACGAAAGGTATTATAAACCTTTGATGTTGGTGAGGAAAGTGGAGCCTTTGTCAGGGACCCCAAGGGTAAAAGCCGTTTGTCAACCGGTAGGCGATTATGGAAAAGCCAAACCAGAAGGGTTTCGGGGAAGTAATCATATTGAGTATTTGGGCCTGGAGAAATCCCTTCGTCTGACGACCAATATTTCCTTAAGTTACGTGGAAGGAGGAGAATATTTTGTTCTTAACGAACCAAAATATTTGGTGCTTACCTATGGAGTGCCTCTGGAAGCTCCCTTGGAAAGAACCATTGATGAATTTCTCCAAAATACTATTCGCTATTGGCGAAACTGGGTGAAGAGTACCAGTATTGGGAAATTTTATCAAAAGGAAGTGATTCGTTCTGCTCTGGTTTTGAAGATACATCAATATGAGGATACAGGGGCTATAATTGCTTCGGCAACAACTAGTTTACCCGAATCTCCTGGAAGTGGTAGGAATTGGGATTATCGATATTGTTGGCTAAGAGATACCTATTATACGCTCGAAGCATTTAACAATATTGGTCACTTTGAAGAAGTGGAAAAATATTTCCATTTCATTGCCAATGTTTCTGCAGGATCTCAGTCCCGTTATCAACCCCTTTACACTCTTGAAGGAGGTAGGTCAATCATTGAAAAAGAATTGCCACTGGAGGGGTATAAAGGAAATAAGCCTGTTAGGGTAGGGAATCAGGCCTATGAGCATATTCAAAACGATGTTTATGGGCAAGTGATGATTGCCCTTCTTCCATTATATGTCGACAGGCGGTTTATTGGAGCTGAACGGGTGCGTTCCCGGGAACTTATTGTTAGTATCTTGGATAAGATCAATAAAACCATGGATGAGCCGGATGCCGGTTTGTGGGAGTTTAGAAATTTCAGTCAATTTCATTGCTATACATTTCTTTTTCACTGGGCAGGCAGTTGTGCAGCCATTAAGATGGCAGAGCATTTTCAGGATGAGGATGTTTTGAAAAGAGCGGAGAAACTAAAGAAAAGCTCAATTCGAAGGATAGAATCATGTTATGACCCTCAGAGGCAGGTGTATAGTCAAGCTCTGGGAAGCCAGAACCTAGACGCCAGCACTATGCAATTAATTATCATGCATTATTTGGATCCTAACTCTGATAAGGCTAAAAAACATTTGCAAAACCTTGAAAAGGAGTTAATGAGTGAACATGGTCTTTTCTTCCGTTATAAACATCCCGATGATTTTGGATTGCCTAAATCCACTTTCCTTATCTGTGCTTTTTGGTATGTGGAAGCTTTAAGTTGTGTTGGGAGATTGAAGGAGGCTATTGAAGTTTTTGAAAAACTTTTAACATATGCGAATTCTCTTGGTCTTTTAAGTGAGGATGTTAGTCCCAAAGATGGTAGTCAATGGGGGAATTTTCCTCAGGCCTACAGTCATGTGGGATTAGTAAATGCCGCTTATAGAATATCAAAAAAAATGGACTATCCTGGATTTTTTTAAGAGCTTTATATAGCTGATTTAAAATTTCATATTACTAGTCTTAAGTGTTGCAAAGACTGTGCAATACTTTCCGAACCTCTTTGGGTGAATTGAGGCTGTATTGAGCAGATGAATTATTTCTGCCCACTTTTACAGTAAAACTACTTTCTGGCATGGCTTTAAAAAGCTCTTCGTCAGTCCAGTCATCACCAAAAGCCAGAATGAAATCGTATCCCTTGCCTCTAAGCCATTTTTTTGCAGCTGTTCCCTTGTTAATGGCTGAATTTTTTATCTCAATTACCATATCTCCTTCTAGTACCTGCAAATGGGTGCCTACGGAAAGGTATTCCAAATGGTTGGCTAGTTCTCTACTACGAAGCTCTCCTAGGCCCGTATCTACTTTTCGATAATGCCATACAAGGGAAAAGTCCTTTTCTTCAATAAAAGAACGAGGGGTACGATTTACATAGGTTTCTATGACCGGTTTAAAGTCCTTTTTCCAACTGTTTTCCAGGGGTGAAAGTAAGTTCCAGTCAGAAGATTGATTTTTATGCCAAACACCATGTTCGGCCACAATCTCAAGGGGAAGATTACCCATCCAATCACCTAAGGTATTTTTATCTCTTCCGCTTATAAGTATTAATCGGTTTTTTGGGTCAATGCTCAATTTTTTGAGGAGAGCCAGGAGCTCTTCATCAGGCTTGGCATGGGCAGGATTATCTAAAAATGGCATTAGGGTTCCATCATAATCTAAAAAAATAAGTCGTTTGTTTGCCTGGGAATAGGCTTCCAAAATTGGGCTCGCTTTTGTGGGGTTCAATCGGGAAGTAGCCATGGCTTGATGTTCAGCTTTTAATTGTTTTAAGCTACTCATAAATATACTCACCCAATGATGGATGTTATATTTTTTGACAATCTTCTGCATATTTTTCATGTGGAGGATTTGTTCCTCTTCAGGCATTTTTAAGGCCTGGTAGAGGGCTTCCGTGATCTGTCTCCCATTATTGGGGTTAATCAAAATAGCATCTGATAGTTCTTTGGCTGATCCTGCCATTTCGCTCAAAATTAATACTCCTTTTTTGTCGGTTTTGCTTGCAATGAATTCCTTACTAATTAGATTCATGCCATCTCGCATGGGAGTAACTAAGGCTACGGTAGCCATACGATAAAATGCAGAAAGAGCATGTAGTGGAAAGGAACGATAGAAGTAGTGGATAGGTGTCCAGTCCATCCGGCCAAAATTTCCGTTTATTCTTCCTACCATTTCATCTACTATTTCTTTTAATTCCTTGTACCGTTCTACCTTATCTCGCGATGGAACCACAATCATCAATAAGGAGACTTTTCCCCTAAATTCCGGATATTTTTCAAGGAAGGTTTCAAATGCCTCTAAACGTTGGGGGATTCCTTTGGAGTAATCCAGACGGTCCATGGAAAGAATAAGTTTTTGATTCCCCAAAGCAATACGGTACCTGACTTCCCTTCCTATGGTTTCTGGGGAATTTGCGGTTTCAGCATATTTTTCATAATCGATCCCCATTGGAAATGAATCCACCAAAACGATTCTATTTTTAATGTAAACGCGGCCATTGGAGTTTCTTTTTCCACAAATTCGGTTTACGGAGCTTAGAAAATGCCTCATGTCATCATAGGTGTGAAAGCCAATAAGGTCCGCACCTAACATGCCGTTTAGTATTTCCTTGCGCCAGGGAAGCAATCGAAATACCTCGAAGGATGGAAAGGGTATGTGCTGAAAGAAACCAATTGTAATTTCCGGGATTTCTTTTCTTATTAACTGAGGAAGTAGTAAAAGGTGATAATCATGGACCCATACGATATCGCCCTTTTGGGCGTATTTTAGCACTTCATCACAGAATTTTTGATTTACTCTTAGGTAGGATTGCCAATCTCTTTCTTTATAGGTAGCAAATTGACTGAAATAGTGAAATGTTGGCCAAAGAGTACCGTTGCTGAAGCCTTCATAAAATTCTTGTATTTCTTCTCGGTCTAAAAAAACCGGCACCATTCCCTCTTTTTCTAATTTACTGGTGGCTCCTATTTTTTCTTTTTCCTCCACCAAATCCATTCCCGGCCAACCAATCCAAAGGTGGTCTTTATTTTTGTAGAAAGAGCCTAAACCACTCACTAATCCCCCATCACTTGGGCTATAGGAAAGTTTATTATTTTTTTT
>NZ_SMMB01000917.1 GCF_009711365.1 Xanthovirga aplysinae
TTTATTGATAGTTTTTTATTTAAAACAGCATTTTTCAGGCTCTTTGAATACCTATACAATTGAAAAGATTTTGATACTTACCCTATATAATAATTTAACTTTCTATTAAGCAAATCACCTCATCCGATGACCATTCCCATCTTCCTGCTTTGTCCTATTTTCTAGTACTTATACTGTTTGCCCAATTGAAATATCTTTCAATTTGGAAGTTCCCAATAGCAGCACATGCTTGGTGATTGTTGTATTTTAATCTATAGCTTCTTCATCGCTTCCTTAAAGTTGTATTCCATATCATTCTTGTTAAAAGTGCGGATAAAGAAGTTCAATCCATATTTTCAAAACAATAAAAGAGTTGACAATACTAATTTGCTGCCAACTCTTATCCCACCTGTCCTGTATTCAATTACCTATTGGGGTAAAAGTACCTTGTCAATGACGTGAATCACCCCATTTGTGGCATTGGTATTCACTCCTATTATTTTGGTGTCAGCGTTGATGGTCAGTGTATTTAGGTCAATGGTGATTTTTTGACCCTGGGCAGTCGGTAACTGCTGGTTTTCATCTAAGGCACCCGCTAAGTCCTTATCATAAGCTCTTGCAGGTACTACATGGTAAGTAAGCACTGTAATGAGGAAATTTAAAGGAATGTCATACAAACTATTCCAATCCTCATTGCTGTCTAATAGTGCTTGAAAGGCAGCATTAGTCGGTGCAAATACAGTAAAAGGACCATCTCCACTCAAGACTGAGATCAAGTTTTGATCCTCCGCGCCCTCATCTGCAGTGCGTTTCAAGGCATCTACCAATATGTTAAATTCCCCATTTTCAGCAAGGCCAACGGCAGTTTCAACGATATTGCCTACAGGGGGAAGAAGTACCTTATCGATCACATGGACTACTCCTGTTCCTGATTCAATGTCCACTGCCACTATTTCGGTGTTTCCATTAATGAAATTTCCAGCACTTACTAACGAAAAGTAAAGGTTGTTCCCGTTCAAGGTTTTTGCTTCCCTTGTAAGATCTTTACTTAACACTTTTGATCCTAATACATGATAGGTAAGTACAGCAACCAATGTTTCTTTGTCTGTGGATGAAGGATCAATTCCTGCTTCTGTAAAAGCAGCATTACTTGGCGCAAATATCGTAAGATCTGGGGTGTTGAGTAAAGTTTCTACCAAATCTGCTTTTGATGCCGCCGTAATGAGCGAAGTAAAATCTTTATTGAAATAGGCCGGTTCAAGTACAGTATTGACAAATTGAGCGATGGAAGAGGGTACTAGTACCTCTTCTAGGGTATGAATCACCCCGTTAGATGCCTCTAAATCAAAAGGAGTAATCACTTTGACATTATTCACTGTGATGCCTTCTGTGTTATCTAGGTTAATATCTGAACCCTCTAAGGTAGTTACCGCCCCAGGGGAAACCTCGGTTGATAGCACCTCAGCATTAATCACATGATAGAGTAAGATTTTTTCCAAAACAGGAGGAGGCAAATCATCTATGCTTGACTGACCTACTGCTTGTAATAGATTGGTAAAGGCCTCATTGGTTGGAGCAAAAATAGTAAAAGGGCCCATGGCTTGAAGGTCGTCTGCCAGTTCAGCTTTTTCTATAGCTGAAGCAAAAGCAGTTAATCCATTGTCACGGGCCAACTGAACAATATCAGTAGACGGGGGCATTACCTCATCATCATCTTTTTTGCAACTAGATATGAATAAGCATAAGGTAAGCAGGGGAACAGTAAAGAAAAGTAACTTTTTCATAATTTAATTTTTTTTAGGTTTTTATAAACATTATAACGGCCATAGTTTCTATTTTGTTTAACTATTTGTGTAAAAAAGTTGAACAAAAAAATAAAAAAGCTGTTTAATGTATAAAGGAGCTACTTTTTACTCCTCAATATTTTGTTTACCTTTAGGTTAAAAAGTATTTAACATGGGGAATTATTCGATGGTGCAAGTGGAGTCCTTAACAGGTATAAAGGCCCATACGTTAAGGGTTTGGGAACGTCGCTATAATTTTTTACGTCCTATGCGGACCAAAACCAATATTCGTTATTACTCTGATGAGCAGCTTCGTAAATTGCTTAACATTAGTATTTTAATCAAAAATGGTTTTAGGATTTCCAAACTCAGTAAGATGCCTGATGAAGAAATCCATGAGCGGGTTAATGAGGTGCTGAAAAACCCCTTGGTTGAGCATATTGAGGAGGAAGTTCGTGCGCTAAGCCTTAGTATGCTTGAATTGAATGAAGCCGCCTTTAACCACATTTATCAGACCCATGTGCTAAGGAAAGGTTTGTTTGCAACAGTCACTCAACTAATATATCCCTTTTTGGATCATGTAGGTGTTTTATGGACAACAAGCAAAACGGTGCCCGCACAAGAGCACTTTATATCCAGCTTAATTCGTCAAAAAATTATAGCGGCCATAGAAACCCTTCCTATTCCAGTCCATGAGGCTCCTAGTATCTTATTATTTTTGTTGGAAAAAGAGGATCATGAAATTGGATTGTTATTGGCCAATTTCATTGCCAAAGATTTGGGATGGAAGGTTTATAATCTAGGGCCAAAAGTGCCGGTAGAGAATATTAAAACAGTGGTGGAGATTGCCAAACCTCAATTGATGTTGACTATGTTCACTACTTCTTGGGTAGGGCAGATTGAGGAATTGTTAAATATTATCAGAAAAGAGGTGAATATTCCTCTGTTGGTTTCTGGAAATCCGGAACTATTGAAAGAGACCAGTTTACCAGATGAAATTACACTTTTAAAGAAACCTGATGACCTTATTTCCTTTTTAAGTAGGTCCAAGAAGGATTGATTTGTTTAGCTATATGAGGTGAAAAGTTTGACGTAAATTTGGGGTTTATTTTGTGAGATGTAGATGCCTAAATTAAGGTTGTTAGAGAGTTAACTTTAACCATATGGCCATTAATAATATCCAAGGAGAAAAATTAAGGGTTTTTAGCTGGATTATTAAATTTATTCTGGTCATTAGGATTAAATCAAATCATCAATGCCTTTTTTGTAATTCTTAATAATTTCCTTTTGGGAAACATATTCTAAAAAACTACCTTAATCGTATGAGAAAACACTGAAAATAAATATTTACATAGTAAGAAATATGCCAATTGCCAACTGCTTTATTAAAGACAATAAGCTAAATCAAGAGAAACTTCATGAACTAGCCATTGAATGGGCGAAAATGATACAAGTAGCTGTAAACGACATCTGTATTACAACAACCTCAAACTTTATGCAGGGTGGCCAACAGTATGAAGTAATGGTGAATCTGTTTTTACCTTCTCTCTGGTCTCAGGATGATATTAAAAAAATTCAGAGCAGCCTTCTTGGACTATTGGTCAAATATTTGGAGATAAAATCATCTGAAATCTTCATTATAACTTCCATTATTGAATCAGGTCATGTGATTGAGAATGGAGAGATAATTGACTGGTAAAATTCAAAAGTTATTCTTTTCCTATTAGGAGGAAGTTTTTCAACAATTAAATGACGAATAGTAAACCTATTCTACTTTGACAATTTCTCCATCTCCTATATTAATGCCTTTCTTCACAATTGGATCTCCTTTATATTCTACTAAAAAATCACCAATACCAGATACTTTTAATTCATTTTGGGTGTTTACTTTTAATTTATTACCTCCAAACATTTTTGAGGAGGTGTATTTATTTTCCACATTGATTAAATCGACTTTTGCATCTCCATAAAGTGAGAAATGTTGGTTTTCGATTGTACCTCCAGAAATATTTAATTCACCATCTCCATAAAATGCTCCTTTGAGTGTATTTATCTCCACATTTTGGAAGGAAATTTTTCCATCACCATACCCTTTCACGTTAAAATTATCGGCTTTAATATCTGATAAAACAGTAACCTCTTCATCTCCCTTCGCCTGTAACTCATTCAATGATGTATAGGTTATATTCAAGACAAGTTGAACTTCTCTGTACAAAGGAACCTTTTGTATCTTGCCTTTTCTCTTTACTTTCTCTTGCCTAGTAGTATTTCTAGCTCCCTTTAGGTAAACCTCTAGTTTATTACTTTTATTTTCTATCACGAGCTCATCTAAGGAAACTTTACTTTCCAATATTTCCAAAGATTCCGTATCTCCCTCTTTGAGAAATACTTTTATATAGGGACTAATAATAACTTTATCAAAATGCTTTAGATCAAATACCTTTTTTTCATTTTGGTTTGCCAAAACAAAACCAGGCTTCAAAAAAAGTACAGTGAGTAAAATATAAAGGCTCAATCTATTTTGTATCCTATTTTTCATCATTTCAGCAATTAATAAGTTAACATCAAAGCAGGGGTTTCAGGAAAACTCTAATAACCCGAAATTCGGTTTCAAAAACAATATTTGAAGAAACAAAAATCCTGCTAATATTCAAGTAACTGAAAAATTAGATAAAAGGAAATCCTGATTTTTAAACTCGTCAAGATCAAGTAGTTTACCAATTATATAAACAATCTGGAGGGGCGCTATTTTTTCCAAAACCAGGAAATGGGGATTAAAACAAAAATTATTTAAGTATCCATTTCATACAGGTCTATTTTTGAGTCCATATTTAAAGCCTGTTTAAATTTTTTGTTTTTAAGCGAGAGTGCAGCTTCTCAAAAACCATTTGCAGCAAAAGGAAAACTTTTAGATATGTTTTACAGGAAGAGGTTGGGTTTTATTCCGATTGCATCACACGAATCGTTCTGAAAAGATCGTGCCCCTGAGCTTTCCATGTTCCATTAAATCCTTTTGGAAGAACGAAAAAGTCCCCTTGGTAAAAAGTTTGAGGATCTGACCCGTGTGGGGTAATGGTTACCATGCCTATTAGAATGTGAAACATTTGTTCCTTTTTGGAATAGGTAATTTCCCTTTCACGAGATTTCTCTGCCACCAAGCTAACATCCAATTCTATCCCGGAAAAGACTTCGTTTATAATGGTTTGCTTTCTTCTTTTCTTACCATCCCCTTGTAATCCAATTCCGGAAATTAATTGTTTATCAATATGGAAAGGGTTTTTTACGGCAGACACTTGAGTTGAATCAGTTCTTTTATTGGAAATTACGGAAAGTTCCAGATGATATTTGGTAGCCCCAACCGTAGTCCATTTCCCCTGGTAGCCTTTTGTGCCAATGATATAATCTCCCGAGCTAAAGGAATATTTCTTTCCGTTTCTCGGTTCTAAAACCATCCCTCCATTTATTAAGAAGATAAATTCCTCAAATCGGAAGCTATCAAAATCATTTGTACCTGATTCCAAAGCAATCATGGAAATACTAATTTCTGAACCTTTATATATTCTTTTGTAATAAAATTCCCGGTCAGGATTAGATTTAAGGGTTGCTTTAGGCAATTGTAACCCTGACAAACTTTCTTTATCAATTAAAATGGGTTTAATGATTTTCTCATCCCTTTTC
>NZ_SMMB01000418.1 GCF_009711365.1 Xanthovirga aplysinae
TATGCCTCTTATTAGCACTTGAATAAGTGTACAATTGTTGATAAAGCATATAAGCGTTCTGGGTTTAATTAACCAATATTTGAATGTATCAAGCAACCATTCCCGGTTTATGGACCGGAAGAATTGACCCTGCCGATGGAGATGCAGGACGTCGTTGGCACCAACTTATCGAATATGTTGATCTTTCTAAAGATGTAATACCAACCCTACAAGCCAGGGAAAAGGGCTGCGTAATTCTTGGATTTTGTAGCGATGAGGGAGTAAAACGTAATCAGGGGCGTCCTGGAGCAGCGGAAGGACCTAAACATATCCGTAAAGCTTGTTTTTCTTTAGCTGCTCATTTTGAAAATCCAATTCGCCTGATCGATGGGGGAGATGTGGTTTGTGTGCAGGGAGATTTAGAGAGTGCCCATTTGGAGTTA
Organism: Xanthovirga aplysinae; assembly: GCF_009711365.1. Taxonomy (GTDB): domain Bacteria; phylum Bacteroidota; class Bacteroidia; order Cytophagales; family Cyclobacteriaceae; genus Xanthovirga; species Xanthovirga aplysinae. Next base: position 423 of record NZ_SMMB01000418.1, read on the forward strand.
CAGGAATATGTCGCCAAGATCCTTTCTAAAGGATATTTTCCTTTGGTTCTTGGTGGGGGGCATGAAGTGGCTTTTGGAAACTACATGGGGATAGTTTCTCACCTTCAACAAACTAGCGATCGGCCGAAGATAGGTATTATTAATTTTGATGCCCATTTTGATCTAAGGGTTCGTCAGGATGGCCCTAGTTCAGGGACGCCATTCTTACAAATTGCGGATTGGTGTGGTAAAAATAATACTCCATTTGATTATTTATGCTTGGGGATTCAAAAATCTGCAAATACCAAGGCATTATTTGCCAAAGCAAATGAACTAGGGGTAAAGTACATTTATGGAAGTGAATTAAGTCTCCAGAATCAATTTGATCTACAGAGGCAAATTGGAAATTTTATGGCTGATAAGGATGCGATTTACCTGACTGTTTGTTTGGATGTTTTTTCAGCTCCATTTGCACCAGGAGTAAGTGCCCCCGCTGCTATGGGGGTTTTACCTGATATTGTTTTTAAGCTAAAGGAGTTTATTATGACCAGTGGGAAAGTGGTCGGATGCGATATCGCCGAAATGAATCCTTTCTATGATATTGATAACCGAACTGCAAAATTGGCAGCTGCAATTTCTTATGAAATCGTGGAGGAAATGAGCAAAGGGTAATTTGATTTCTTCATAAGAAAGGAAAATCTTGCTCTTCCAGAAAAGAAACCAAATTATTATTACTTTGATAAGATCTACTGTCTGGTCTGAATTGTTCAATTATTCATAGAATATACTGGTCTTTTATATAGTCTCTAATGCATTATCTGCGCCTTTTTGGAAACAAAATGAACAAAGAAAAAAGGCTTGGAAATTAAGGGTTAGATTTAAACTCTCTTTTTCATTTCTAAATGATGAAAAGATTAAAATCCCCTTTAATTACCATTTTAAGAGCTTTCCAAAATGGGTTTGAACTTGCAAATGGGGAATGTTTCATGTACTTTTAGCGCTTCTTTTAAACCAATACCTCGATATTCTTGCTTAGGGTTTATCGATAAGGGTTGGTTGTGGGAAGGAGAGGTGGTTTTTAAGCTTCAATCTTTACCGTGTAAAGGTGAAAT
>NZ_SMMB01001169.1 GCF_009711365.1 Xanthovirga aplysinae
CCATGGCTGAAATAAGACCTTTAAAAGCCTGGAGGTATAATGAAGCTATTGCAGGGAATATTGGTTCCCTTACTTCTCCTCTTTTTGACGTGGTGTCAGACAGACATCGCAAAAAATTATATAAAAATCCCTACAACAGCCTTCATTTATCTGTTCCTACTGGCGAAAATCCGGCTGAACGTGCAGCGGAAACCCTTGCTAACTGGAAGAAAAAAGGGATCATTCAACAGGATAGACATCCGGGAATCTATGTCTATTACCAGTATTTTAATTTGGCCGGTACTTCTAAGGAGTATTGTCGGAAAGGCTTTATTTGCGATATAAGGATTTATGACTGGGACGAAAATATTTTGCTTCGTCATGAAAACACCATGCCAGGTTCTGTAAATGACCGCATGGAAATCTTAGAAAAAACACAGTTAAATACGTGCCCTACCCATGGATTATATTCCGATGAGTACTTTGAACTGGAAAAATACATGGACCAAAGCATGCAAAACCCCATATATAAAACAGAAGATTATCAAGGGGTTCGTGACCAGTTAAGTATTATTCAGGATCCTAAGATTATTGGGGAGTTTATTCAAGCACTGAAAGATAAGCAGGTAATCCTTGCGGACGGTCATCATAGATATGGTGGAGCCTTAGCTTATAAAAAGAAACAAATGAAGGAAAACCCTAACCATAAGGGTTCTGAGGCCTACAATTTCCATATGATGTACCTCACTAATATGGAATCAGATGACCTTCGTATTTTACCTACTCACCGACTGATTAAGGCTTTAGATAATTTCAATCCCGACGAAATTTTAGAGAAAATAAAGGATTATTTTCAGGTAAAAGAAGTCGAAAACGCTTTTGAGTTAAATGAAATCATTTTAGGGAAGACCTGGGCTTTTGGTCTCCTATTCAAAGACCAGGCGTTTAAGATAAAACTAAAACCAGAAGTATTCTCTGATATTCATTGGCAGTTACCGATAGAATTAAAGCGCCTGGATCAAACCATAATACATTATTTTATCATTGAAAAAGTTTTAGGAATAAAGAGGAAAGATCAGCGAAGCCCTAAGCATATTGGCTTTGACCGAAGTTTTACGGACTGTCTTACTAAAGTGATGATGGATGAAGCTCAAATGGCCGTTATCACCAAGGATGTATCCATAGAGGATGTGAAAAAAGTATGCTTTAGCGGACATGTCATGCCTCAAAAGTCTACTTATTTTTATCCTAAAGTTATCTGTGGCTTTCTTTTTAATTCCATAAAGGAAGAGGAGAGTAAAAGACCTTTGATTCTGGCCTCTGCTTCTCCTAGAAGAGGGCAAATTTTGTTGGATGCTGGCTATGACTTTATAGTAAAAACCTCTCCAATTGATGAGAGCTACCCTACAGATACTCCTCTAAGGGCAGTAGCTCAATATTTGGCCAAAAAAAAGGCCAAAGCCTTTACGCAACCATTAAATGATGAAATAATCATCACGGCTGATACAGTGGTCTTGATTGAAGATCAGATTTTAGGTAAACCACTAAATAGAGAAGAAGCCATTAGAATGTTAAATATGCTTTCTGGCAGAACCCATCAGGTAATCACAGGAGTATGTCTACGTGCTTTTGAAAAAGAAATTAGTTTTGATGACACCACGGTTGTAAAATTTAAAGAACTAAAGGAAGAAGAGATCGAGTACTACGTAGATCACTATCACCCTTTTGATAAAGCAGGGGCTTATGGCATACAGGACTGGATTGGGATGATTGGAATTGAAAAGATTGAGGGTTCTTTTTTCACTGTGATGGGGTTTCCAATTCACAATTTCTATGAACACTTAAAAGAATTTCAATTTCCACCACAAAATTAGTTAGGGAAATCCTTCCTTTTTCCTTCTAATATCTTACAATAAAAAAGATAGCTAATTCTTTACACGAATAAGCTATCTTTCTTTTCTCGCGATTATCTAATAAATATTTGGATTTTTAAACAAACTCCTCCTAACCAATTTGATATTTATTGGTTTTCTTTGGACCAGGCTGGGTTCCGTCATCTTTAAAGTTTAAATCAAAAGTTTTATTTTCTTCCAATACTTTTGCATAGTCGTATTCAAATCCTTCAAACTGGTAAAGCTCCATAACTTCACCTTCCACAAAGTTTACACTATACAGATCATCTTTAGGAGTTTGATAAAAATTAACATTAGCTACCGCCTTATCCGAATATTGAGACTTTTGAATGGCATTTTGCACTTTAGCAGGGACCTCATCTTTCATAATTCCTGAAATTTTACTATCAACCCACTTTCCTTCTTCATTAAAATTAACTACATAATCCTTCTGCCCTCTTTTAAAACAAACTACATACCCCTTTTCACTCGGTTGTAACAAATAATTATCCTGGGCAGGATACAATGTAGCCATTCCTTGACGAATCAAAGCTTTATCAGTTAAATGCTTTTTCAAATTAGTAGGCTTATCAACGGCAGCATAATTATTTTCCTTTCCCATAGCAAAGGGGATAATTTCTTTTTCCTGCTTTACCTGATTCATTTGATTTTGAGCAATTGCCGAAAAGCTAAAAACTAAAAAACTGCTAATTAGCAACATCAATAACTTTTTCATAACATTCGAGCTTTAGTAAAACAAATAGTAAAACAGTTATTTTTAGGACTTAAGGACTTACAACTGTAGTGAGAGGCCCTTTATTATTTCTTAACCTTCCAATATTTAAAAAATTAAAAATTGGAAAACTCTCAAATTCATTAAATAAAATTTAATACATCCTTCTTTAGTGAAACAATTATTAAAAACAAAAAATTCTAGGTTCCCTGAAAGATAATTAGGAATTATTACCCACTCCCTTTAAAGATGATGTAAAAACATAGGAATAAACCAGGTATTTCCCTTACATTAAAATCCCTTTTTTCTTCCTTATTGGTGCCGGAGTTTCACTTTCTCCAAGTTGTTGTCTTATATTAATTTCAATATTTCTTGAAAGGGCCGTCATAGGTGTGTCAGCAGCCTTATTTTCAAAAGGATTTTCAAGTGTATAACCCAATTCTTCAAGAAGATAAAATACAAATACAATAACCAGGGAAACGGGAATGGACAAATAATGGATTTCGTCAATCAATCCTAGTGGAACCAAAAAAGCAAAAAACCATAAAAGCATCATCGCAAAACGGCTATAAAAAGGTGGGAAGACGGTGTTTTTAATCCTTTCGCACTTCCCCATGGCATCACAAAGTCTATTGAGCATGTCATCCATTCGCAAAAAATAAAATTTATCCATGAATCCTTGCTTCTCAGCCTCACGGAAACGCTGGGCCTGATTTTGAAGAATAGCATTAGGAACATTTTTTTGGGTGCGAAGCTCTTCAATTTCCTTAGCTGATAGCAAACGCCCTAAATTTTCATCAAAGGGATCCAATCCCCTCAAACTGTTTGACAATGCATAACACCAGGAAATGTGTCTGTAGGCCAACTCCTCTCTAATCTTACGAAGCTCTTCATTTGTATGAAGTGAGTCTCCAGCCCTCAAAAAGGTCATTATTTGACGCGTGGAGGAACGAGAATAATTTACAATTTCCCCCCAAACCTTGCGAGCTTCCCACCAACGGTCATAAGCTGAATTAGTTCTAAATGCTAAAAAGATGGACAAAGCCGTACCTAAAATCCCTGGTACAGCAATGGAAGTGGTAAGATCAGCAATATTAAACTCAATTGTCAGTACAGCAATAAACGTACAATAAATCATATAGAAAAACATGAAAGACAAATTGTAGCGAATAATGTACCTCCATCGGAACCCCTCTTGTAAAACCATTCTCTAATTGTAGGAAAATTTCTAAAAAATGTTTAATTGAAATAAAAGCCAAGGCCCTCAACTGCCTTTTAACTTTAAATTTTTAACAGTTGCAAACGAGATTGTATTTTATATGTTTCAACTTTCATATTCTTTTTCCATATTTTTTAGAACCTTTATCCATTCTATTGTTTCCTACTTTAACATTTTAATTTGAAGAAAAATCTAACAATTGAGCACTTATTAAATCTATTAATCCTAAAAAATCGTTTGGGTAAAAATTAATTATATTAAAAATAAGAGCTTATAGAAGTCCTATTGGAAATAGGGTGGAAAATGAGTCAGCAAACCCCTAAACCAAAAATAAAAACAGGTTCCTTTCCCGAAAAAAAACAGGGATCATCAAAAATAACTATTCAGGTCGACTCACTTTCACAAGACTTTCAAAAATGACCGGCCAACTGACTCCCTCTGGGAAATATTCATTTTTCTTAATTTCCACCTTTCCTTCAATGTTCTGTTTTACTATCGAACTTTTTATCCAGCCACTTTCCTCTTCTGCCACTACTTCAGAAACTTGTGTTCCACTTAGCTGATAATTGGCAACCATTCCGTTCATATTAGACTGTCCACCTCCTTCAGGGACAGAAATAACCGATTCCCCTTTTATTCTTAGTTCCCCATTATCTACTCCCTCCAAAGTCCACTTATTATCAACCTTATAACTCATGGATGAGGAAATCTTCAACTGATTGGACCAGGATTCGCCTTCCTTCACTGGAGTAGCGGGATAAATGGCTGTGAGTGTCCCAATATGGCTTTTTAAACCATCTTCCCCTAATAAATTATTCAAATTGGTCTTTAGCTGAAACTTTAACAACTCATCATTTTTTCCATACTTATTTACCAACTCCTCGATGAGCGCCTCCAAACCAGAAATTTCTTTTAGTTCTCCCGTAGCTGACATACTCACCTTAAATGGCTTTCCGATAATTTGGTCATAGACTCCAGCCATAAAATTGGTAGTATCCCTCCCATTTGACTCCGAATCGTATTTCATTTGCATTTCTGAAGCTTTAACTTCCATTGCCAAACTTTCATATACAACTTCCATTAAAACTGTATTAGCGGAGTCCTTTTGCAAAATCTTAAAGCCAAAAATCGAAGTCATTCTGGAGTTCATATCCTGTCTACGTCCCAAAATAGTCTGTTTGATATTTTGTTCACTAACTGTTTTAAGCCGGTATGTTTCTCCCACTTTCAAATTAAAAGAAAGTACACCTCGTTCTTCGGTGTATGCTAAAGCTGTACTCCAACAAAGAACAATTGCTAATAAAACTGGCTTTAGAAATGAAGTTCTCATCTACAACGGTTCCCTTTTATTTATTTGAAATTTAAAAATTAATTTTGAATGGAATGTTCCACCGATTGAACTCTAATGGCATTAGGCACTATTGCCTGGTACACGGTGCAATTCACTATTCATCCTTTCCATTTCCGTGTATCCATGAAAACAGGACGCCATAACCTTTCCTAGTTTAACCTGTGCAGACTTATTAGTGTTTAGGAATTTGTAGTAGCATAATGTTGATAGCTTATACTTTCCTCAGAAATCTTATCCCCTTGTGCTGATTTAGAAAGTATGGAAGAAATTAAGCCTTGGTTTCCAATTTTGTAGTACTCTACTTTGCTTAATTTCATATCGTTCTGAAAAAATTCTTTTCTTTGGATTTTCCCTTCGGGAGAATAAAAAAAATGACAAATTTCTTCCTCCCCGTTTCTCTTTTCACTTTTATACTTCACCACCCGATGGTGATCATCGAAGGTTCGATAATTTCTCACCTCCTCCCTTTCCTTCATCTGTTTTCCTTGTTTTTGAAATTCAATCATATTTCCTCTCGAGTCATAAAAAAACTTCTGTGAAACACGATCAATTTCTGTTCGGAAAAGTTGTTTTCTTAATTTTCCATTTTCATCATATGAATAAGCGGCTTCAAATCCATAATCAGTTTTATAATGAATCAATTTTCCATTTTTATCATATTCGAAAAATTCCACGGAGCAATCAGAAGGGTCTGCAAAGTTAATAGTTTCAGCTTTTAGAATTCTACCCTCGGAATCATATAAATAATGTGTATTTTCCAGCACCTCAGCTTTATCCTTTCCCATGGAAAACTTTTGATGCTCAACCAAATCATGATGTTCGTTATATTTATAAAGATCTTTACTGTAGAAAAGCCTTTGCCCTCTTAAATCTGCCGGAAGATAAAGATCATTAAACATTACCACCTTTAACACATTCCCAAAGCGGTCAAAAGCGTATTCAAACTCAATCTCCCTTAAATTCGATTGATTTGGAGATTTATAAGAAAGTTGTTTTACCTTCATTATTCTGATTCGGTTCTGAACTACCTCTTTCTTATCCGCAATGTAAAAATGAAAATATAAAGCCTTACCCTCGGCATAAGTTTCATGCATCATAAAGTTCCCTTTCAAACCCACAGTAAAGAGGAAAACAAGTTTTAATTCGCTATTTCCTCTATTCATTTATGACTCCTACAGAAGCCTGAACCATTATATTTTCTTCAAAAACTAAAAGGATGAACAAGTAGTTTCATTATACTCCACACTTTCACCCTAGGTGCAAAAACTCCTCGGTGAATATCAAACCTTTGAAATAAACCATGAATTTCAATCATAAGATATTAATTTGCTTCTTTGGCATGCATAACTTTTTTCTGTTTGCAGTAGAAGTGGTTTGAAAAAGGGAAATATTCAAAATTTCAGTTACATTATTTACAATTCAAGAAGTTCAATATTAAAAGTTATTTTTATGAATGAATTAATAGTTCCAAGTACCTTTATTTTTCGAAAATTCCTTAAACTTGAAAATAAATTTGTAAGTCTTCCTTAACACTCAAATCTTATTTATTATTTAGTCCATTATTCTTTAAAGTCGTAAATACAGGCTACGTCTTGTAAAAGCACCGTATTTTTCTTCCCATTTTTGTGGAATCAAAAAATTTATGGAATGCTAAAACAAAATCAATTTTTTCATTTTTCAGGTAGATAAGATGACCAAAAAATATATAATAGCACTCGACCAGGGAACTACGAGTTCCCGGGCGGTACTTTTTGGTAGAGAAGGACATATATTAGGAATTACGCAAAAAGAAATTCTGCAATATTTTCCTAAAACAGGATGGGTAGAACATGACCCCATTGAAATTTGGAATTCACAATATGAAGTTCTTTTAGAACTTATCCACCACCATCAAATCCACCCCACTGAAATTGCAGCTATTGGAATCACCAACCAAAGAGAAACTACAGTGGTCTGGGATAAACATAGCGGGCAACCCATTTATAATGCAATTGTATGGCAGGATAAACGAACCGCAACACTTTGTGACGAACTAAAAGAACAGGGATTAGAACCCTATGTAAAAGAAAATACAGGCTTAGTAATTGATGCTTACTTTTCTGCTACCAAAATCCGGTGGATTCTTGACAATGTACAGGACGCCCGACAAAAAGCAGTTAAAGGGGACCTATTATTTGGAACTATTGATAGCTGGCTCATTTGGAAGTTAAGTAAAGGCAGTTTACACTTAACGGATTATTCCAACGCTTCTCGAACCATGTTGTTTAACATTCATAATTTAAACTGGGATGAAAAACTTTTGGAAGCACTGAATATTCCCGAAAATATGCTACCTGAAGTAAAGCCTTCCAGTGAGTTTCTCGGTACTTTTCAATTGGAAGAAGTATCCATTCCAATTTCTGGAGTGGCCGGAGACCAGCAGGCTGCCTTATTTGGCCAATGTTGCTTTCAACCAGGAATGGCCAAAAACACTTATGGGACAGGTTGTTTTATGTTAATGAATACTGGTGAAAAACCACACCAATCCCAATCGGGTTTATTAACAACCATTGCATGGGGAATAGGGAATCAGGTATTTTATGCATTAGAAGGGAGTATTTTTATTGCTGGAGCAGCCATTCAATGGTTACGAGATGGCCTAAAGCTGATTGACGAAGCACCTGACTCGGAGTATTACGCAGCCAAAGCTGGAGATACTCATGGTGTTTATGTAGTTCCAGCATTTTCAGGGCTGGGCACACCTTACTGGGACATGTATGCTCGGGGAGCTATTTTTGGTTTGAGCAGAGATACTGGCAAAGATGAGATCATCAAAGCCACCATAGAATCTATGGCTTATCAAACCCGAGATGTTTTACAAGCCATGGAAAAAGACTCAGGGTTGTCCTTGAAAACTTTAAAAGTAGATGGAGGAGCTTCGGCCAATAACCTGTTGATGCAATTTCAAGCCGATATTTTGGGTGTAAAAGTAGAAAGACCTGAAGTAATAGAATCCACTGCTATGGGAGCCGCCTTGCTAGCTGGAATAGCTGTTGGTTTCTGGGATAAGGATAAGATCCACCTCAACCGTAAAATCGAAAAGGTTTTTCTTCCCTCCTTAGAGGAACAAAACCGTGAAGCACTTTACAAAGGTTGGCAAAAAGCTGTTCAAAGGACTATGGGATGGCTGGAGGAGATTTAATTAATAATGAAGAAATAATATTGGAGTATTAATAAAGAAAAGAATAAATTAACTTTCCAAAATCCCAAAAGGTGAGATTCCAACATTAAAAAATTATTGTATCACAAGTTATTCATTATCAATTCTTCAGAGAACGGTTAACTTCAAAGGTATTGAGAACTCCCATCCTCCATTTTCGTCCCTGTTGGATGTAGTGTTGCATAGGAGTTCTTCATTATTTTTCTCTTTATTTAAACATCTTCATATTGGCCAACCCTTTTCGGCCACCACCCATTTTATTCATGGTTTTCATGACCTTACGCATATCATTAAACTGCTTCAACAAATTGTTTACCTGCTGAATAGAAGTACCACTTCCTGTGGCAATACGTTTTCTTCGAGTACCATTCAAGATCTCAGGTTTTTCTCTTTCTAATGGCGTCATTGAACGTATAATGGCTTCAATAGGCTTAAATGAATCATCGTCAATATCCAAGTCCTTCACAGCCTTTCCTACTCCTGGAAGCATGCCCACCAAATCTTTGATGTTACCCATCTTCTTAATTTGCTGCAATTGACCTAGAAAATCATCAAAATTAAACTGGTTCTGACGGATCTTCTTATTCAGACGTTGGGCTTCTTCCTCATCAAAAGTTTGCTGAGCTCTTTCTACCAAGGAAATTACATCACCCATGCCCAGAATACGTTGAGCCATACGATCAGGGTGGAACACATCAATGGCATCCATTTTTTCACCCGTACCGATAAACTTGATCGGTTTATCGACTACCTTCCTAATAGAAAGGGCAGCACCACCACGAGAATCACCATCCAGTTTAGTCAGAACTACCCCATCAAAATCCAGACGTTCATTAAAAGCCTTAGCTGTATTTACGGCATCCTGACCAGTCATGGAATCCACGACAAATAAAGTCTCCTGCGGTTGAAGAGCATCCTTCAGAGCGGCAATCTCATTCATCATCTCCTCATCAACAGCCAAACGACCCGCCGTATCAACGATAACAATCTTTTTGCCGTTTTGCTTGGCATGCTTAATGGCATTCTGGGCTATTTCAACTGCATTTTTATTTTCAGGCTCAGCGTAAACATCCACATTGATTTGCTCACCCAAAACCTTCAACTGATCGATGGCAGCCGGCCGGTAAATATCGCAAGCGGTTAACAATACTTGTCGACCCTGTTTTTTTAGAAAACTAGCTAATTTACCTGAAAAAGTGGTTTTACCCGAACCTTGCAAACCTGAAATCAGAATCACAGCAGGGTCACCTTTGGTATCGATATCTTCCTTCACACCTCCCATTAGCTCGGTGAGCTTTTCCGAGGTGATTTTTACAAATAATTGACCTGGAGATACGGAAATCAATACATCTCTTCCAAGTGCTTCTTCCTTAATGGAGTCTGTCACCTGCTTCGCCACCTTATAATTCACATCCGCATCGATCAATGCTCTACGGATCTCTTTTACAGTGCTTGCAACGTTAACTTCAGTAATACTACCCTGTCCTTTAAGGGTTTTCAGGGCCTTATCTAATTTATAACTAAGATTATCAAACATAATATTTTATTCGCCTTCTCTTTATTTAAACTACTTTATTGGCCTTTCTAGTACGCCTACAGGATGCATTTTAATAATTCAAAAGTACAAAGGTAATTTGAATGTATTATAAAAGAAATCAATTCATTAATTATAATTTGGGCAAAAGTTATCTTGTATAAACCAAAATTAAAAAAGCAATAATGCTTTCTTAAAAGCTA